>CAYHCW010000092.1:0-8571 GCA_964355025.1 uncultured Gemmatimonas sp.
GCGTTCGCAACTCCCGAAGGGGCGCGCAACGCCCCCCGCTTGCAGATGCACGCGACGGAGAGGCATCGGTGCGTCGTGCGATGCACGACGCAGACGGGTGCACGGCCCCGACGATTGCCCTTCACGACGGATGGTGGCTGGCCGGTGGCACCTCAGCCCAACCCCAGAATCCGCCGCACCAGCGACGGCCGGCTGCGTCCTGACGGGACGCTGGTGCTGCCGCCGCCGCTCGTGGTGCCTGCGGGCTCGGTGGGCGGGCGGTAGCTGTCCGGAAACAGCGTGGCGAGATGCGACTGCAGCCGCTCGGGCGATCCCGTCTCGCGGTGCGCCACGCAGTACTGGTCGAGCACGCGCCCGAAGTCGGACGCGCTGGGCCGCTGCTCGGGTGACTTGCTGAGCGCGGCTTTCAGCAGCGCTTCCAGCGCCCCCTCGATGCCCGGGATGTAGCGCGCCACGTCGGGTATCGGTGCCACCACGACCTCATCGATGGCTGCCTCCGTCTCGCTCTCGGTGAACAGCGGCTGCAGCGCGAGCAGCTCAAAGAGCACGATGCCCATGGCAAAGACGTCGCTGCGCGAGTCCACCTGCCCGCCGAGTATTTGCTCGGGGCTCATGTAGTGCTTCTTGCCCATCATCAGGGGGCGCTGGGCCGCGGGGTCGGCCATCGTGCGCGCCTTGGCGATGCCGAAGTCGGCCAGCTTCACGTGGCCGTCCCACGTGAGCAGCACGTTGCCCGGCGAGACGTCGCGGTGGACGATGTCGAGGCGCCGGCCGCTGCTGTCCACGAAGTTGTGGGCGAAGTCGAGCGCGCGGCACACGCGGCTGGCGATGTAGGCGGCCAGCGGCCGCGACATCGGCGTGCCCATCTGGCGGTGCCGGTCGATGAGGGCGCGCAGGGTGACGCCCTTGATGAACTCCATGGCAATGAAATACTCGCGCTCGAACTGCCCGAGCTGGTAGATCTGCACGATGTTGCCGTGCACGAGGTTGGCCGAGAGCTTGGCCTCGTCGATGAAAAGCTGCAGCCATTCCGGCTGCAGGGCGTAATGGTCGTGAATGATCTTGAGGGCGATCTGCTTGGTGAAGCCCGCCGGCCCGAGCTGCTCGGCTTCGTAGACGGTGGCCATGCCGCCGCGCGCCACCTTCCGGATGAGGCGGAACTGGCCAGCGTACTCAAAGAGGCGCCCTTCGTTGTCCATCGGCTGATCGGGGAAACGGGTTGATTTCGGGGGCCGCACCCCGCGAGGTTTCACGGATGCGGCATGAACGGCGGGACCTTACGATTATCGGCGCCGGCCCCACGGGACTGTTTGCGCTCTTCTACGCTGGCATGCGCGGGGCCACGGCGCAAATCGTCGACGCCCTCGACCAGCCCGGGGGCCAGCTGGCGGCGCTGTATCCCGAGAAGCTGATCTTCGACGTTGCCGGTTTTCCCGAGGTGCTCGCCAAGGACCTGGTGACGCAGCTGGAACGGCAGGCGGCGCGCTTTGGCCAGCCCGTGCATTGTGGCCAGACCGTGACCGGCCTCGACACCGAGGACGACCATTTTGTGCTGCGCACGGCCACGGACGAGTTCCCCACGACGAGCATCGTCATTGCGGCCGGCATCGGCGCCTTCTCGCCGCGACGGCTGCCACAGGCGTGCGCCGAACCGTGGTATGGGCGGGGCATCGAGGATCGCGTGCTCGACCCGGCGAAGTTCGCGGGGCAGCACGTGGTGATCATCGGCGGCGGCGACAGCGCGTTCGACTGGGCGCACCAGCTGCAGGGCCGCGCGGCGTCCATTGCGCTGGTGCATCGCAGCGACCGGTTTCGGGCGCATCACGCGACGGTGGAGGCGGTGCAGGGAGACGTCGCGGCCGGCCGCACGGCGCTGTACACGTTTCATGAACTGCATGAGATCCACGCCGTGGATGGCCGCATGCACGAGATCGAGCTGCGCGACGTGAAGGCCAAGACGACGGCGCGCGTGCGCTGCGACGTGGTGCTGCCGATGCTCGGTTTCGTGAGCGACCTCGGCACGCTGACCCAGTGGGGGTTGACGCTCGAGAAGGACGAGATTGTGGTGAACTCGCAGATGGAGACGGGCCGGGCGGGGATCTACGCGGCCGGGGACATCACCACGTACCCCGGGAAGCTCAAGCTGATTGCGACGGGCTTTGCCGACGCGGCGGTGGCGGTGAACCAGGCGGTGCACTTTGTGTACCCGGGGAAGAAGGTCAACCCGGGGCATTCATCCAATCTGGCGGTCTTCGGGCAAAAGGACGATTGAGGATATGGATCGCGGATCTCGATCGACGATCACGATCCACGATCACGATTGGCGATGGGGCCGCGACTGCGCGGCCCCGTTTGCTTTTGATATGTCAGAGGGCGCATGGTCTTGATGGCGGTGAGCAGCTGGCGGCGGATCTGCACCAACAGGTCGCGGTACTCTGCGCGTGGAGGCCAGGGGGCCTCGCCAAGGGTGTCAATCCACGTCAGCGCCTCGCGCACCGAGCCAAGCGCGTACGTGTAGAAGCGCAGGCGATCACCGGTGGGGCCACGTGAGTAGCCCTCCGCGATGTTCGCCGTGACCGAACCAATGGCCCGGGTGAACTGGCTTGCCAGGAACAGCGAAACCCGCGTTCCGAGCTGGGCCACGTCGCCGGCACAGCGCCCGCCCAGATAGCTCGCCATTCGGAACATCCGCGTACGCCAGATCGGGTCGCCCGCGTAGGAATCCGGCGCCGAAGTCTCGTACGCCTCGAAGGACAGCGGTGGGAGTGTCATGGCCAGAGCGTAGCGCCGCCTTGCGGGCAGAGCGCCACCACTTCAGCGCCGGCGGCACCATTTCATCGCGAATCGCGATCCCGAATCGTGATCTTTGATCGAAATCCGCGATCCCAATCCTCAATAGGTTGTTGACAACCATTAGAGCACCCCCCGAAATTTTGGTGTGCATCTCCGCCACCTCCTCGTCCTCCTGCTCCCCGCCGCGTTAGGCGCGCAGGATATCGTCTGCGACCGGGGCGACACGGAGGTGCTCAAAGTCGGGTTCACGGGCAATCACTCGTTCGCGCCGGCGCTGCTGGCCAACGGGATTGCCACGACGCCGTCCCACTGGGCGCGCCGGGTGTTCAAGGTCTTCGGCACGCGGTACTGCCTGGACAAGGCCGAGTTTCCGCGCGATGTCATCCGCCTGATCCTCTTCTATCGCAATCACGGCTTCCTCGACGTGAAGGTCGACACCGTCGTGACGCACGTGAGTCCGAAACAGATCGAAGTGCGCTTCGCGATCACCGAGGGCCAGCCGACGCGCATCAGCTCGCTGGCGATCACGGGGCTCGACGCGGTGCCGGTGCGGGAGGCGGTGGAGCGCGCGCTGCCGCTCCGGGCCGGCGGGCCGTTCGATCGCCTCGCGCTGGCGGGAGCGCGCGACTCGCTGGTGCGGCGCCTGCGCAACGCCGGCTATCCCGACGCCGATGTGCTCGTGAACTACGACACCGATGCGCCGTCACGCTTGGCCGCGGTGACCTTCACGGCGTTGCCGGGGCCGCGGGCGCGCATTGGTGCGGTGCGCGTGGCGGTGCAGCCGTACCGCCCCGGCGCCGAGGTGGATACCAGCGTGGTGCGCCGGCTTGCCGGGCTGTCGACCGGCGCGTGGTACCGTCAGCGCGACCTCGAACGCGCCAAGCGCACGCTGTACGCCGGGCAAATCTTCGCGCGCGTGAGCGTCGAGCCCGACACGGTCGCCGTGCGCCCCGATTCCACGCTGCCGGTGCTCATCGACGTGGTGGAGGGGCCGCCCCAGAGCGCGCGCGCCGGCGGCGGCTGGGGTTCGCTGGACTGTTTTCGCGTCTACGCCGACTACTCGCACCTGAACCTCGCACGCCGCGCCACGCGGCTCGACCTGCGCGCGCGGGTGTCGAAGATCGGCGTCGGGCGCCCGCTCGATGGGCTTGCCTCGCTGTGCGCGCAGGACGCGCGCAACGACTTCTTCAGCCAGGATCTCAACTACACCACCGGCCTCACCATTACGCCGCCGGTCTCGGCGCGCGTCGGCGTGCAGCCGTCGCTGACGCTGTTCAGCGAACGACGCTCCGAGTACAACGCCTTCATGCGCTCCACGCCGATTGGCGGCACGCTGGCGCTCTCCCGCAGCGCCGGGCGCCGTGCGCAGAATGCGTCGTACACGATGGAGTCGGGGAGTACCACATCCTTCCCGGCGCTGCTGTGCGCCCTCTTCAGCGCGTGCGCGGACGCCGATCAGGCGTCGTTGCTGCGCCGGCAGCGCCTGGCGGTCATCGGCCTGTCGTTCTCCGATGAGAAGACCGACAATCCGTCCAACCCGACGCGCGGCACCACGCTGCGCGGCGACGTGCGTCACGCCTCGCGCGCGGTGGGGAGCGATGCGCTGCTGCAGTTCACGCGGGGTTCGCTCGACGGGTCGGCCTACTTCCCGTTGGGGAGCGAGCTGGTGATCGCCGCGCGGCTGCGCGTTGGCGCCGTGCGCTCAAGCGCGAGTGACAAGTACATCCCGGCGCAGGAGCGATTCTACGCGGGCGGCGCGACGACCGTGCGCGGCTTCCGCCAGAATGAGCTGGGCCCCGTGGTCTACATTCCCACCGCCTACGACACGGTGCGTGCGGACGGCACGCCGGGCGGCGATCCCTCCGACCCCGCGCAGACCGTGTACTTCCGGGCGAATCCGGCGAGGGTCGGACAGCGGGCGGTGCCGGTGGGCGGCAATGCGATGCTGGTCGCCAACCTCGAGGCCCGGTTCCGCAGTCCGATCCTCGCCGACCTGCTGCAGCTCGCCGTCTTCGCCGACGCCGGCCGGGTGTGGAACCTCAACAGCGCCTCGACCCTGAACCTGAAGGAGGTGCAGTGGACGCCGGGGCTCGGGGCGCGCGTGCGGACGCTGGTGGGCCTCGTGCGCGTGGACGTGGGGTACAACCCGTATCAGCGATCTGCCGGCGCCGCCTACTTCGACGCCGCCGTCTCCGAAGGGGGGCAGCTCTTCTGCGTCAGCCCGACCAACACGCTGCGCATCTCCCCGGCGGGCGTGGGCTCCACCCAGCTGCGCCAGGCGCCGGGAAGCTGTCCGTCGGACTTTCGGCCACCGCGCGAGTCGAGCATCCTGCGCAAGATCGCCTTCCAGTTCTCCATCGGGCAGGCGTTCTAGCCGATGAGCCGTCGCCGCCACGTTGCCTTCGCCAGTGCGATCGCCATCCTCCTGATGGGCGCCGCACTCAGCGCCCTTCTCGTGGGCCTCACCCGGTCCGCGCGTGGGCGCGAGCTGATTCGCGCACAGGCCGAGCGTGCGCTCGAGCGCGTCACCAGGGGGAAGATCCACGTCGGGGCGCTGAGCGGGAACTTCCTCACCGACCTGACCATCGACTCGCTCGAGCTCCGCGAGCCCAACGACTCGCTCTTTCTTGCCACGGGCCCGGTGCACGTCACGTTCGACCCGCGCGACATCGTGGACGGGGTGATCTTCCTGCGGTCGCTCGACGTCCAGCACCCGTTCATGCGGCTGCAGCGACGGCACGACGCGTGGAATTACCAGGCGATCTTCCCATCGCGCGGCGCGAGCGCGACGGGCCCGCGTCGCGGCTTCGGCAGCCGCATCTCGCTTACCAACGTGCGTGTGCGCGGCGGCGAGGTGCGCATGGCGCTGCCGTGGACGCCGGCAGACTCCCTGCGCGGCGTTCGGCGCGACAGCGCGATCACGCGTGCACTCGCCGACACGGCGGGCGGCGTGCGCCGCATCGGGCCGAACGAGTACGAGAAGGAATGGAAGTGGAGCGGCATCGCGGCGCAGCTGTCGCATGCGCACGTCGCCGACCCCGACACGAGCGGTCACCATTTCGAGATCGTCCGCCTCGACGTGCTGGAGCGGTACCCGCCCTTCAACGTGCGCAACGCCAGCGGCACCATCTGGCGGCGTGGTGATTCGCTCTTCGTCGACGTTCCGCGCTTCGACCTGCCCGGCTCCACCGGCAGCGCCAAGGGCAAGGTCGTCTGGGGAAGCAACCTCCCCATGCGCTACGACATCCGCATTCGCGGCGACTCGGTGTCGCTGGCCGACGTGGCCTGGGTGTACGAGACGTTGCCGGTGACGGGCGGCGGCCGCCTGGACCTCCACATCAAGAGCGAGCGCGACCCGCACGTCATCGACTACGTGCTGCAGAACATGGACGTCCGCTCCATGAACTCGCGGCTGCGCGGCACGATGACGTTCGGCGTCGGCGCCCCGGTGCTGATCCTGAAGGACCTCGCGCTCGAGGCGCTCCCGGTGGACTTCCGGCTGATCGAACAATTCAGCGGCGAGCCGCTGCCGCTGCCCTGGCGCGGCGCCATCACGGGCACGGTGCGCGCGCGCGGCGGCCCGGTGAACCGGTGGCAGCTCGACGAGGGGCGCTTCACCTTTGCCGACGCCAACGTGCCCGGTGCGATCACGCGCGGCACGATGCGCGGCGAGCTCGACATCCTCTTCCCGGCGTTCACCGCCTTCCACGGCGCCACCGTGGAATTGGCGCAGCTCGACCTGCGGACGCTGCAGTTTCTCGACCCCGAGTTCCCGAAGTTGCAGGGCACGGTGGCGGGGCGCGCGGTGCTCGATTCCTCCTGGCTCGACGTCCGCTTCACGGATGGCGACTTCACGCACCACGACGGTGATGCGCCGGTGTCGCGCTTTCGCGGGTCGGGTCGCGTGACGACGCCCGAGACGAGCATGATCTTCGACCTGTCGCTCGCGGCCGTCCCGCTCTCACTCACGGCGCTCTCTCGTTCGTTTCCCGCGCTCACGGCGCGCGGCGAGTTCAGCGGGCCGTTGCGCGTGAAGGGGACGTCGGAGAACATGGCCATCACGACCGACCTCGTCGGCGATGCAGGACGCCTGGAGGTCGACGGCACCTTTGACGTCTCCGAACCGGGATACCGCGCCACGGCGCGCGGCAGCGTCAGCGGGCTCGACCTGCGCCGCTTCCTCGCAAACGATGCCTTGCCGGTCTCGGCGCTCTCGCTGCGGTGGTCGTCCGATGTGGCCGGCGATTCGCTGGCCAACCTGCGCGGAACCGCCACCGTGCAGGTGGACCGCTCGATGGTGGACAGCGTGCGCATCTACGGCGGCTCCGCGCACCTGCGATTCCTGGCGGGTACGGTGGCCGTGGACTCCCTGGACCTCGAGACGGCGGCACTCTCCGCGAAGGCACGCGGGCGACTGGCGCTCGTGCCGGGACGTGCCGGCGACTCGGTGACCTTCCGCGTCACGCTCGACTCGCTCGGCGGGTTTCGGCATCTGCTCGCCGCGAGGCTGTTGGCGGCGGACTCCAACGCGGCACCCGATACCTCGGCGCTTGATGGCTCGATGGGCATTGACGGCGTGCTCGGCGGCTACTGGCCGGCTGTGCACCTGCGCGCGGTTGGGCAAGGCACCGACCTGCGGGTCGGCGCGACGTTTGCCAAGGACATCGACGCCAGTGCCGACCTCACGTTCCCGCTCGATTCCCTGCGCGGCGGGGCGCGCGCGCGCGTCGAGGGACTCACCGTCGGTGGCGTACGGCTGAACAACATCTCCGCCAGCGCCGACCTCCCTTCCCCCGGACACGCCGTCACCGAGCTGCGCGCCGAGCTCTCCAATGGTCCGGTGGCCACCGCCCGCGCCGACGTGCGCTGGACGCGCGACACCACCGACGTGCGCCTCGGCCGGTTCCGGCTGGAGACGGGCGGCAATGACTGGGCGCTGCTCTCCCCAACGCGCATGATGCGCGCGGGCGCGGGCGCGGCGTGGACGGTGGACTCGCTCGTGCTCGTGGGCCGCACGTCCGGGCGGCTGGCGCTGCGCGGCTCGTTGCCCGACGTGGCCGAGATGGGGGCGTCCGTCGACGCCACCGCCGTGCCGCTCGCCGACGTCGGCGAACTCCTGCAGTCCAAGTCGCCGTTCAACGGCGTGGCCGGGTTGTCCGCCCGCCTCTCGGGAACTCGCGCCGCGCCGATCATCGCGCTCGAGGCCACGTTGCGCGACGCCCTCGTCGCCGGTTCCAGGATTCCCCGCGCCGATGCGACGGGGCGATACGCCGATCGTCGCGTCGAGCTGGTGGCGGGCACGCTGCGCGACAGCGTCACGGCGATGCGCGTCGTCGCCTCCGTGCCGGTCGACCTGAGGTTCCAGAGCGTGGCGCACCGCCTGCTCTCCGATGCGCCACTGCGCGCGACCATCCGTTCGGACTCCGCCGGCGTGGCGTTGCTGGAGACGCTCACGCCCGAGTTGACCAAGGCGCGCGGCGCACTGGCGCTCGATGCGACGGTCAGCGGCACCCTGAACAGGCCGCTGCTCAACGGGTCGTTGCGCATCACCGCCGGCGCCTTCGACCTGCCGCTGCTCGGGACGACGTGGCAAGATGTCGAGGCCGACATCGGCTTCCTCGGCGACTCGATCGCCGTGCGCAACCTCTCGGCGCACAGCGGCAGCGTGCGGGGCGCCAGCGCCGCGCTCACGGGCTGGCTCGGCTTCCGCGACATGGACGACCCGCGGTTCGACCTGCGGCTCAGCGCGCAGAACTTCAACGTCATCAACAAGGCGCG
>CAYHCW010000093.1:0-1474 GCA_964355025.1 uncultured Gemmatimonas sp.
GTAGGTGTAGAACGTGCCCGTGCCTTCAATCCACCCGAGGTCGCGCTCCAGGCGCCGCCAGGGACCCGTCACGCTGCCCTCCTTGATCCCAAGCAGCTCGGCGGCCGACGCGATGGTGAGTTGCCCCTGGCTCAGGAACAGCTGCATCAGCCGTTTGGCGCGGGTACCTGTGTGCGGCGTGGCAGCCATGGCGCCCGTGGCGCTGGCGTGCCGGGCGGCGGGCGTGCTACCGCTGATCGGGGCCTCGCTGCCCTTGTCCCAGCTCACGCCACTCGGTGACGCACCGGACGAGGCCACGGGGCCGCGGGTCATGTCGACCTTGGGTTCGCCGAAGAGGCTGCTCATAATGGCCAGCCGTACGCCGGGGCCGCGACCATGGCGTCCTTCATTGACTTGGGAAGCCCTCGCGCCAAGGACAGTGTGTGGAACCGGAGCAAGAACGACAGCGTGGACGTGCGGGCGTCCCACGGGTCGATCAGCACGTTGAACGGCGCGCCGTCGTCTCGCACTTCGCCCGCGGCCGGCGGCGGCATCAGCTGCGCCTGCTCGGTGCGCAGCATCCGCCGATCGACCGCCTTCAACCTGGCGACGGCGTCGGGTGACTGCGCCAGCTCACTGAGGCCGAAGACGTCGAAGATCACCGCCTCGAGGCGCGCCTCGGCCTCGCGATACGACGCGAACGCCGGCGTCTGCTTCAGCGGCCGCGGCACGTCGCACAGGTAGGCCTCGCTGGCGTCGTGCAGGAGCGCCAGCAGCGCCATGTCCGGCCCGTCGCCATCGAACTGCAGGCTGACCAGGATGGAGTGCTGCGCCACCGAGTAGGGCTCACTGGTGTGGCCGTTGAAGCGGTTGACGGCGCCCAGGGCGTGGGCGATGTCGCGGATGTCGACGTCCTCGGCGCGAGGTTCGAGCGGGTAGAACATCCGGCCGCGCGAGGTCATGATCCAGTCGGCGGTCATTCGTCGCGCTCCCCACTCCGGCGTTGGCGCCAGTCCAGATCGACCTGCTCGATGTTCTTGCGCATCGCCTTCGCGACGCCGTGACGATTACGGCCCTGCCCGCGCGGGTCGGCATAGGGCTGCGAGCCGGGGGTGAGCGGCGTGGCTGGACTGGGCTTCGGCTTCGCCAGGCGCTTCCATGCGGCCCGAGCGCCGGGCGTGGTGAACCGCGCGAACTCGCCGGATCGCCGACTGCTCGCCTGGCGCACCAGTAACTCATCGTTCAGTTCTTCGATGCGGCTCCGGTCCTCGATATGCGCCGGCTGCTCGGCGCCGTCCAGGGCGATCGAGCACGACGCGCAAAGGCCGAAGCGGCGCGGGTTGGTGGACACGCGATAGGCCTCGCCCTGGCCGATCACGTCCTCGCAGCGGCCGCACGCGAACGACTCGCGCGCGAAGGCCCATTTGGGCTTCGGCGTCGGTGCGCTGGGCGTGGCGGCGTCGGCTTCTGACGTGTGCACAGGGGCCTCCCTCGG
>CAYHCW010000093.1:1574-2883 GCA_964355025.1 uncultured Gemmatimonas sp.
GGTGGCGCCGTCGCCCTGGTCGGTCGTGGGCTGCTCTTCTTCGACCGGCTTGGTCTCTTCGGCGGTGCCTTCCGGCTGTTCGTCTTCCATCGGTTACTCCTTCGTGCTTCGGGTGGGGCGGGCCGCGCGGGATTGCGTGGCACGCGTGAACTGGAACATCACGGGGCATGTGTGCTGGCCGGAGCCTTAACGGGCGTCCGGCTTGAACTCGCGCACACAATCGCGCTCTCGTAGCGCTTGATGTAGGTGGCCGTGCACGCACCCGGCTCGCACGCCGGCACGTGGCGCGCGACTTCGCTGGTGCCGTCCGGCTTGTGGTACGTCGTGAACCACTCGCCCTTCGCGCCCTGGGCGTTGACGCTGCCGCAGCCGCACTGCCGGCAGATGTAGACGTGCAGGCGGACCTTCACCCATCGGTGGCGCTTGGTGCCGGGCTGGCGCGGCGACTTGCCGCTCACGCGGTCACCTGCGGCGGGCGCGAGGAGCGCAGCAGGCAGGGCGACACGCAGCGCCATGCCGCACCGGCACTCCGGGCCGCACACCAGATCGATTCATCGAGACGGCGCTGGAACTTTAAGTGCTGGGTGACCCAGCGGGTCCAGCCCTCGGGGATGAAGAACACATCGGATCCGATCGCGACGGACCTCATATGTTCACCCGCGCGGCGTGCCGCCCAGATCTCATCGGGGCTTCCTTTCAGGAACCGTCAGACCGAGACGGATCTCGCAGGCGATCGCCACCACCAGCAGCGACACCGCGCCGGCGAGCATCAGGTAGCCGAGCACCTGGCTCATGAGGACCTCCGGGCGTGAACGGTTTGTTCAATGCGGCTGACTAGATCGAGTTTAGTGCTGGGATGATTCAGCGGCGGCAGCCCGCCGGCCGGTCTGGGCGGGGCTTGCGCCATCACGGTCAGGGCAACACGGAGCTGCAGCCGCGCCCACGCGCGGCTCTGCACGCGCGACGCCAGGCCGTCATAGCCCAAGAACCGCGTGATCGCGCGCCGGTCCGCATCGGTGAAGTCGAACGACACCGCCACCTTCATGACGGCTCCATCCGGCGCTGGTGCGCGCGGAACCGCGCGACCGCGTGGAAGAACGACGGCGGCAGCGCCTCGGCCTCGGTGCGCTGGTACGGCACCGCCTGCACTAGGGCGGCTGGGTCTACCCACCGATCGCCGTTGCGCTGCTGCACGGTGGCGATCAACGCGCACGTGAACGCGACCGGATCCTGGATGCGACGGCACGGCGCGCCGAGGGCGATGGCCGGCCTCATCGGCGCGCCTCGGCCAGGAAGTAATCGAGCGCCG
>CAYHCW010000093.1:2983-8558 GCA_964355025.1 uncultured Gemmatimonas sp.
GCCGGCCTTGCAGCGCTTTGGGGTGGACGTCATCGGCGACCCCTAGATCGGGTAGGCTGGCCGCTTATGCCAGACACCGATGACGGCGCCGCCGTGATGCAGCTCGTAGAATTGAAGAAGATCACTGCGCTCCTCCAACAGATCCTTCAGGAGCTGCGTCAGCGTCCGGGGGCACCAGTGCCGCCCCGCTGACCACGACAAGAGCCCGCGCCACCTGAAGTGCGGCGTAGCGGTCCACCATTGCCAGGCCGGCTTCGTCGAGCACGGCGGTGATGCGGAGCGCCACGTCGGTCACTGCCTGGACGCGGGGAGCGGCCTCAGCGGCGGGCCGCGGCCAGGTGATGCCCGCTGCCACGTCGATCAAGACCGGGCCGCGGGGAGTCGTCGTCATCGTCGGCCCTCGGCTCTGGCAATGGCGACACGCAGCGCCTCAAACGGTTCATGCCCCGGCGTG
This sequence comes from uncultured Gemmatimonas sp., assembly GCA_964355025.1. GTDB lineage: Bacteria > Gemmatimonadota > Gemmatimonadetes > Gemmatimonadales > Gemmatimonadaceae > PNKL01. The sequence goes on from CAYHCW010000093.1 coordinate 3,438, forward strand.
CCAACTGTGGGCCAGGCGATCACTTGTTTCGCGGCCTCCAGTAGTTCCGGTGCCGCCGCGATCAGTATCGAGTCGGCAAGACCCGTCGGGCTACCAATCCGCCCAAGGACGACAGCGACCGTCGCCGAGAGGTGCGGCGACGACGATTCGATTTGATAGTTGTTCTCGCGGCGGTTTTCTTCGACGCGCCACGGACCCGGCGAACACTCGCCCGCTGCTTCGCTACGACGTTCGGCTTTCAGAACGGCGTACCGGGCGACGTCCATTGCCAGGCGAGCCACCGTCCGCCACCGGTACGGTGGCTTGGGACCCAGTGAACCGGCCGCGTCCCATCCCGCCGACAACGACACGATGAATTTGCAGGCGTCGAGTGGATCGGCCGACTCCCCTTCGCCCGTGACTTCGCTACGAGGTTCGGCTTTCGCGGCGCCGGCGGTGGGCGCAGACTGCTGGGCATGAGAACGAGCGTGGCGAGGGGACGAGGCGGCTGAGCGCATTAGGCGCCCTCCGCTTGCTGCAACGACTCGGCGAGCGCATCGACGATGTCCTGGACGCCAACGCCGTAGGCCGATGCCAGCGCCTGCAGCGTCGAGTGACGCGGGTCCTTGACCTTCCCGAGATCGAGCTGGCTAATGGTGGTCTGTTCGAGACCGCCTCGTTTCGCGGCTTCTGGCTGAGTGAGCTTGTGCAGCTCCCTCATCTCGCGCAAATTCATGCGCCCAATATAGGAATTTGTTTCTAGTTCGTCAAGAAGATTTTTCTATATTGGGCGCGACAGGCCGTAAACGCCGCATGGTTAATCATTTACTTGCTGATTTAGGAGAACCTTCCTACCATCCGAGCGTGACCGATCCCGAGTTCTGGCAGGCGGTGGGCCGCGAGTTGAGGCGCGTTCGAGAAGACAAGGGCCTAAAGAGCACCAGTGCTGTCGAGCGCGCCGGCGGGCCGACCTACAAGACCGTTGGTAACAACGAGCGAGGCCTGGTCGGCCACGTTTCAAGCCTCCAAGAGCACGTCGATGCCTTGGGGCTCAGCGTGGTTGACCTGTTTAGATCCGTCCTGGCCATCAGGGCCGAAGACATGACCACCGAGCTCGCGCTCATCGTGCGGAAGTACCAGCTCGCTGATGTTGACGGGAGAACGGCCCTTGTCGCGACGGCGCGGGCAGTGCGCGAACTGCCTGAGCCACCCGACGAAGAGCCTCGCGGCCGGATGGCCGAGCCGACAGGTAACACTCGCGCAGAAACCGAAGCTCCGAAGCGACGCGCGAAGAAATAGCGACCGACCGACGACGAGGGGACTTCATACGAGACCGCCTCCACTAAAAGGGTTATGCCGGCTGAGGTTATGCCACGGTGTTGAGGTGGAGCAATCGCGAGATGTAGGCGCTGCAACCGTGGTTGCTACCAGTCTGACATCCGAGGTCACGCGTTACGCCGAAGCGTGAAGACGCCGGTGAGAATTTCTAGAACAATGGCCGTCTAGGTACTTCGGAGACCTTAGCCCCATGAACCTGCCCCGAGCTTCTGCTCTTCGCAGCGGCCGGTCGTCGCGTGGATGATCGAAAGACTGGTTGAATGAATGCCTCCGCAGGGCGGGGGTTAACAAACGAGGCGATCGAAACCACTACTAAGGGAGATTAGATTATGGGTCGATGGGTCGGCGTGTTGTTCTTTATTGCCGGTGTCTCGCATGTTGGCGCGCAGGCTAACAACAAAGCCCTATTCCAGAGCGCTTGGGAGAACAAACCGGTTGTGCTCAAGCAGTCGCTCTATTCGATCGTCCATGGGAAATCTGTCATCGGTGTCCTGATCGCCTCTCAGGACAAGGGCGTTTATTATAACGCCGACTTGCTTGACCTGTCGGATTCAGACGTCAACCGATTGCTGGCCAAAGTAAACGCAAAGACTGGGTCGCCCAGTAATAGCCAGGCTCAACTTCTCACGTACGAATCTGGCACGAAGATGATCGTGAAGGACGTCAGCATCGGGCCAGGGTTCGGAGGCAACAGGAATAAACGAGTGGTGATAAGTCTCTATGACGAATTCGCTAAAGGCGGTAGTAAGTTCCACTGGGCCGATGCGCCTACGACGACGCTCAGGATAGAGATGCCTGCGAAACTGTCTGGCGATTTCTCAGAGCGCGAGCAAGTAGAGGCCATTCTTCTGCAGTATCTCCGCGTCAACCTGAACGGCACACCGCCTGGCGGCGGCAAGGTGGAATTGGTGACGCCGTAAATGGGCGACATCGCACGAGCCCCACGCGGCGCAATCGGGATGCGGCTTTGTAACGAGCTGGAAGGACTGCTACGCGGCATCCAGGCCGACGGCGTCATTCTCCCAGAAGAAACAGCCCGGATCGTCGACTGGCTCGGGGCGAACCGACAGTTCACCGCGATTCACCCGTTCAGCGAGCTCGCGCGGAAGCTCGAGGCGGCGATCGACGACGGGCACCTCACCACCGACGAAGTCGAGGACCTGCTCTTCGTGGCCTGCAAGTTCACCACGGTGAATCCCTACTTCGACCAGATGCGTGCAGGCATACAGGTTCTGATGGGCCTCTTGAGCGGCTACGCGGCCGACGCCGTCATCACGCCGGCGGAAGCGCAGCACCTCCTGCAGTGGGCGGACGACTGGCAGCATCTCCGCGGTCTGTGGCCCTTCGACGAATGCGAGTCGATCGTCACTTGGATGATTGCCCGCGGACGCATCACTGAGGACGCGGCGCATCTTCTTGAAATGTCGACGTGGCTGCCGATCGGCGGGGCGCCGCCAACCGACCCGCCAGCTCTCACCCTCGCCGGTGTTTGCACTTCGAATCCAGACATTACCTTCGCTGATCGCCAGTTTGTGTTCACGGGCGAGTCCGCTAAGTGCCCACGCAGCGAGATGGAAGGGCACGTGCTTCGCCGCGAGGGCCGCGCGCATCCCAACGTCACGCTCAAAACCGATTACCTGATCGTCTGCGACGAAGGCAACCCGCACTGGGCGTTCTGCTGTTACGGTCGCAAAGTGGAGAAGGCCTACCAGCTGCGACGCGAGGGACACCGCGTGTCGATCGTCCACGAGAGCGACTTCTGGGACGCGCTGAACTAACCCGCCATGCCGCGCACTCCACTCCGCCGCGTCGCCGAAGGCATCTACCGCGGGAGCCAGACCTCACTGACGGCGGTGGTGACCGTTGGGACGTGGCCCGACGTGTGGCGCATGGAGCAGCCCTTCGATCTGGACACGCCGCTGCCGGAGATCCAAGCCTGGCGCGACGAGAAGCGCGTCGAGATGCGCAAGGAGCGCCCGAACGTCGCCCGCGGGTGCCTGGCGGCCGACGTGCCCACCTACCTGAAGGGCCAGGCGCACAAGGTCTCCTACGCGGCGAAGAAGTCGGAGCTGGCGGCCTGGGTGGCCGCGCTCGGCGATCGGCGCCGGCACCAGATCAAGGGGAAGCACCTGACGGCCGTCATCTCGGAGTGGCTCGAGGCCGGCGTGGCGAAGAAGACCATCCTGAACCGCTGCCGCACGCTGCACCATCTCTACGTCACCCTGGCCGACGACAAGAAGGTGCGCACCCCGCTCGACAACATCGAGATCCCGCGGCCGGACAAGACCCGGCCGGCGCACGTGGCCAACACCCTAATCGCCCGGACCGAGAAGCGGCTGCGCGCGCGCCTGGAGGCCTATGGCGCTGAACTCGGCGAGCGCGTCGCGATCCTCCTGGCTGATGGGTGGACGCCGGCGCCGGTCCCCACCGAGGCCCCGTCGTAGCCATGGCGCGGCAGGGCCATCGCAAACGGATCGCGCCGAACATCTTCCGAGACGACACCCGCTACGCCGTCATCGTGAAGGTTAGGGGCAAGCCGAAGGAGCATCGGTTTCTCCTCAGCACGCCGCTGGCGAAGCTCGAGGAGGCCCGCGACCGGCTGAAAGGCCAGGCCCGCGATGAAGAGCGGCCGCGCGCCGGCTCGCTGGCTGATGACGCCGCCCAGTACCTGCTCACCATCGAGGACAAGAAGAAGCGCAAGCACCGCGCGATTCTCTGCCGGCACTGGACCCGCGTGCACGGCCGCGACTCCCGCTTCGCGCTGACGAAGCTGATGATCGAGCAGCAGCTCGTGTCCTGGATGGATGCCGGCGTGTCGCCGTCGACCTGCAACAAACGGCTGTCGGTGCTGCGCGGCATCTTCAACACCGTGAACACCGATGACGATCCGAACCCGGCGGCGAAGGTGAAGAAGCGCAAGGAACCCGAACCGGAGCCGCGCGGCCTCGCGTACAGCCTGATCGAGCGCATCCTGGGCGAAATGCCGGACAGGGGGAAGCCGACCGGCGGCGGCCAGGGCTCGCGCCCGACCGTGAGCCTGGCGAAGCTGCGCTGCGCGTGGATGGCCTACACGGGCCTGCCGCCGGCGCAGAGCATGAAGATCAACCCCGACGTGGACCTGCAGCGGGTGGTGACGCCGGATCCCGAGACGGGCGCTGACGTCGAGACCCACGTGCTCCGCGGCCGGCCGCGGCGGAAAGGGAAGGGCACGCGCGAGACTTGGCTGCCGCTGGCGCCCCAAGCCGTCGAGGTCCTCGCGCTCCTCGTCACGCACGGCGGGCTGACCACGAAGGGCACCCTGAAGCCGTTCAGCACCTCGAGCGTCCGGCAATCGTGGATGCGCGGGTGCGTGAAGGTGATCGCAGCGCAGCTCGGCGCCGGCGAGACGCCGCTCCCGCACAAGTTCGTGACGAAGGGGACGAAGGCCACCCTCGTGCCGCTGGTGCGCCCGTACGACCTCCGCCACTCGTTCCTGACGCAGGCGCTGCGCTCGAGTGGAAACCTGCGCGGCGTCCAGGAGCTGGGCCAGCACGCCGACGCGCGGCAGACCCAGCGGTACATCCAGAACGCGGTGCCGCAAGCGGCCCGCGACGCGGCGGTGGCGATGCACGCCAGCCTGCCGGCGATCGCGCTGCCGAAACATCTCAGCGCGAAAGAGCGTATTCTTCTCAGCGAGGCGACAAAGGCGAAAGCGGCTGGCACCAGACCCGTAACCTAGGTGGAGAGAACAAGATACTGATGCCTGTTTCGCCTCCGAAGCCAAAGGTTGCAGGTTCAAGTCCTACTGGGCGCACCAGCCTTCGC
>CAYHCW010000094.1:0-8435 GCA_964355025.1 uncultured Gemmatimonas sp.
TAGCGCGCGCGCGGCGCTGGCCGGGGCGCTCGACAGGGCGGCATCGTCCATCGCGCTCGCGGAGCTTCGTCCGAGCCCCAACGGTGAGCTCGCCGTGGGCAGCAACAACTGGGCAGTCTCGCCACGACGCACCGCGGCGGGGCGCGCCCTGCTGAGCGGCGATCCGCACCTGCAGCTCACGCTGCCGTCCATCTGGTACGAAGTGCACCTCGTTGTTCCGGGCGTGATCGACACGTACGGCGTGACGATCCCCGGCGGACCGATCGTCCCAATCGGGTTCAATCGCTCCATGGCATGGACGGCCACCAACACGGGCGCGGACGTCGCCGATTACTTCGAGGAAACGGTGGACGACGCGCGGCGTCCCACCACGTACCAACTGGATGGCGCGTGGCTCCCGCTCATGAAGCGCGTTGAGGTGGTGAGGGGACGGAATGGCAGGATACTGGCAACCGACACGGTGTACCAGACGCATCGCGGGCCGATGCTGCGCGCCGCCAGCCGCTGGCTGTCGCGCCGCTGGACGGCGCTCGACATCACCGACGAAGGACGCACGCTGCATCGGGCCAACCAGGCGCACTCGGTGGACGACTGGATGCGCGTGATGGACGATTATGCGGTGCCGGCGCAGAACTTCCTGCTGGCCGACACGCTCGGGCACATCGCCATCCGCTCCACCGGGCACTATCCGTTGCGCGCCGGCGACGGGCGCGGCGACCAACTGCTCGATGGGTCGAAGCGCGCCAGCGATTGGCAGGGCTTCTGGCCCACCGCGCGATACCCGCAGTCCATCGACCCAACGCAGGGGTATCTCGCGTCGAACAACCAGCAGCCCAAGGACCCGCAGGTCGATCCGGCGTACTTCGGCTCGAACTGGCCGCCGCCGTGGCGCGCGATGCGCATCAACCACCTGCTGCGCGCCGACAGTGCCGTGACCCCCGACGCGATGCGCCGGTTCCAGACCGATGCAGAGAGCGAACAGACGAACTTCTTCCTGCCGCCGATGCTTGCGGCCGTGGCCAGGGTCGCCGCGACGGGGCTGGCCGACACCGCAGCCATACGCGGCGCTTCGCTGCTCGGCGAGTGGGACGGACGCTTTACGCCCGAGAACGAGCGCGCGGTGCTGTACGACGCGGCGATGGACGAGCTGGCCCAGCGCACGTGGGACGAGCTCCGCGCGACGGCGCAGTTGCGCCGCAGCCCCACGCCGTCGTCGGCCGTGCTGGCCCAGCTGATGCAGGAGCCCGCGTCGGTGTGGTGGGACGACCGGTCAACGCCGTTGCGTGAGACGCGCGACAGCATCCTCGTGCAGAGCGTGGGCGCGGCGTACCGTCGCGTGACGCAGCGGTACGGCCCCCCCGGCGCGCGGTGGCGCTGGTCGGGCATTCGCACCGCGACGATCAACCACTTGCTGCGCATTCCCGCGTTGTCGCGCGTCAAGGTGCCAATGCAGTCGGGGCGCGGGACGCTGAGCCCATCGGACGGCGACGGCACGCACGGCGCGAGCTGGCGATTCGTGGTGGAACTGGGCCCCGAGGTGCGCGCCTGGGGCACCTACCCGGGCGGACAGTCGGGCAATCCGGTGAGCGCGCGCTACGACGACCGCCTGCCCAAGTGGGCGGCGGGCACACTGGACACGCTGCAGTTCCCACGCCGCGCGGCTGACATCGTGCGGCCTCGCGCGGTGCTCACGCTGCGCCCGGAGCGCTGACCGATGAAATGGCTGATGCACCTCGTCATCCTGTCCGCGCTGCTGGCCGGGGGCACCTGGTTTGCGGGCTGGTGGATGGTTCCCGTGCTGGGTGCCGCGTACGGCGCGTGGGCCGCGAGCAAGCGGCTCACCCTGGTCACGGCGGCCCTGGCTGGCGCGCTCTCGTGGGGTGCACTCCTGGCGTACGACGCGTCGGCCGGGCCGATGGGCCGGCTCTTGCAAGTGATTGGCGCGCTCTTCCGGGTGCCGGGCGTCGCGCTGGCGGTGCTCACGCTGGCCTACGCTGCCCTGCTGGCTGTTTCTGCGGCCGCGCTCGCCCGCGGCGTGCGGCGCCTCGCCGCGCGGGACTGACGTCTAGCTCGCGTTTGCCGCCTCGGCGGGGTACCACCACTCAATCGCAAGCGCGAGCGCGGCGGGCGACGCCACCTCGATCTCCACGCGCAGCTTCGTGACGAAGCGCAGCTGCTGCGCGAGGTCGCCGCTCATCGGATCGGCCGTCGCCACCCGCAGGGCCCCGCCTAGCAACCGGACCGGCAACGCGCGAAGGCGTCGCGCAATCTTGCCGGGGATCTGCGCCACGGCTCCGGCATCGATGTCCTCCAGCACGGCGACAGGCCGCTTGTACTCTGCACCGATGAGGACGGCAAGCTCCTCTTCGGCCATGTCGTTGGCCGCGCACACGGCGCGCCACACCTCGGAGGTGCTGGGCCGTGCGCTCAGCAGCCGACCTTCGGGCGGGGCGAGGCCGCGCCGCGCCGCGAGCATGCCCAGCCAGTGGCGTGCGGTGCGTTCCAAACCGAGTTCCTGCGCCGGCGTCAGCGGTGCCAGATCCGCCTCGATCGCAGGCGGCGTGCCCCGCTGAAAGGGCCGTGACTCGCCGGCGCGGCGATCGGGCAGACGCCCGGGCGTGATGAGAGTGAGCGAGGTCGCCTCGGAACGAACGACCTCGTGGGTCACCGGCATGTCATCGACGAGGAACACGGCGTATGGCGCGTCGGCTTCAGCCGGCGGTGGCGTTTCGCACGCGGCGGGCACGGCGATGTCGCGCACCAGCTTGATGGATGCGCAGTTGATGGCGACGTCGCCGAGTGCCGCCCCGTCGGCGAGCCGATGCGTCGCCGTCACCGGGAGAAACCGGCCGACCGTGTGGAGGTAGTCGCTGAGCCGCTGGCGGTCCGCCAGGAAGAGACAGCCCTGCAGGCGAGCGCCATTCTCGAGTCCTATCTGGACCCAGCGTTGCACCGCGGCGCCCGAGCCGATGACAGCCGGAATGTCACCGTCGATCGACGCCGCGAGCGCGAGATGATCGACCTGCAGGACGAGGTGCTCGGCGCGCTCGCCATCGAGGGCCCACACGACGTCGACGAGGTTCACCCAGCCGCCCTTGCGGCTCCCGAGGTAGAGCGCGAGTGACTGCCCCTCGTTCAGGTACACGCGGCCATCGAGCACGACCCCGTCGCGCAGCACCAGGTGCACGCGCCGTGGGCGGGCGCTGGACGGACGGCTGGTGGCAGGAGGGAGAGTCATGGGCGATAGGCGTGGTACGGTGAGTATCGGCACGGCGCGCGCCGCGCCGTATCGGGCTCAGCCGAACGGGTAAAGTCGAGTCCGACAGCGTCCGACACTCAAAGGAACACGATCTGCGAGATGCCGTGTCTCTCCCGTTCCGAACCGCCCTGTCCATTACGTCCGGCCCCGCCCATTTGGCGGAGCCGGACGTCGCGATCGAGCGAGTGGAAGAAGTGATCGAGGCGGCGGGAAACGCGAACGCGGCCGACGCGCGGCTTCGAGGCTGGATCAACCACCCCGATGAACGCGTGCCGCTGGCGCTGATGGCCGGGTCGCTTGGGCCGTGGCTGGCGCGGAACGAGCCGTGGCTGCTGCACCTCTATGCTCGCGCCATGCGCGATGCCGAACGCGCCCAGGTGTGCTGGACACCGCTGCTCGACCGCATGGCCGCCTCGGGCCATTGGCCCACGCAGAAGGGACGCGTGGTCCTCGGCGGCAAGGTGTCCGTCGTGACGCCCTTGCCGGTGGCGCAGGTGCTCGATCCGCTGCGCCGATGGCTGCGCGACCAGACGGACGGCGCAGCGCTCGCTCCGCTGGCGGAGTTTCACGCGGCGCCATTGCGAGCACTGCTCCAGTCGCGCCTGGCGGTGTTGCCGGCCGTAGCCAGTTTCACCGGCGAGTATCCCATGCCGCGGACCGCGTCCCTGAGCGCCCTGCCGCCGGAGGCATCGCAGCCGGCATCGCAGCCGGCATCGCAGCCGGCACCGCAGCCGGCGCCGCAGCCGGCGCCGCAGCCGGCGCCGCAGGCGGCACCGCACGTCGTCGCTGTGCCGAACGGCGATGCCTCTCCGGCCGTTTCTTCGCCGGCCCTGGCAGCGCCCATCGCCGCAGCGCTCGGCGGGGGGATCACCCTCCCGACGCCACCCGTGCCCGCCGTCGACTACGGCCCGCATGGTGTGCTGAACCTTGCGGCCACCCGACCGGAGGCCGCGTCGCCAGCGACGCCGACGCAGGCGCAGGCGCAGGCGAGGCCCGCCGCGGAACCCCACTATGCGCCGGCACAGGTCGCGGGGTTGCTGAACGTTGCGGCGCAAGCCACCGGGCGCAGCGATGAATCCGAGGTGCGTCCCGAGATCCGGAAGGCCGTCAACGCGCTCATCGAGTACCGCGCGCTCGGCTCGGCGCATCTCTACTCGCTGTATTCCGCGTGCCGCATGGTGAAGGCGTGGGTCGTGCGCATCGTCGCGCACGCGTCGGCCACCATCGAGCTGTGGCGCGCCGCCCTGCGCGACAACAACTGGATCGAGGTGCGCGAGTCGATCGTGAAATCGAGCGTCGCGCGACGCGACTCGGTGATCCGGCTGATCCTTTCACGGTGCGGCTCAATTGACGTGCTCTGCGCGCTCTGCCTTGATGGCGACCTGCCCGACGTGCCGCAGATCGCGCGCCGCGTGGCGCGCGTGCATCCACACGGACTGCTCGACACGCTGCTGGAGGCCGCGCGCACCACCGGCCTGCGCATGGAGTCCAGCGACCTCGTGCCGCTGGTGCGGCACGCGGACGCGGACGTGCGCCGGCGATCCGTGGATCTCCTGCAACTCATGGTGCACCCCGCATGATCGCGCTCAACGAGGCGCACCGCCCACGGCGCGACAGCCTCTCGGCGCGGCGCCTCTCGGGCGGCGTCTTTGCCACCGACGCGCTCGCACTGGCCCTCACCGCATCTGCCGACGGTGCCCTGCTGGTGGAGCGCACGACCGACGGCCCGGTCATCAGCTGGTCCAACGAGTCGGCCCGGGAGTTCCTCGGTCAGGCGCTTGCCAACCGTCCGCCGATGGCGCCACTGCTGCTCGGCGCGGGCGACGAGGCGGCGGTTCGCAGCCTCCTGGCCGCGCTGGACGCTCCCGTGTCGGCCCGCGTCGAGTGTCCCGTGGCGCGCGACGACGGCGTGCGCTGGGGCGAATGGTCGGTGTCGCCGCTCGCGCTCGACGACGGCGCGCCGGCGCGCTGGCTCGTGAGCGTGCGCGACGTCACCGACCGGCGGCGCCGCGACCAGGCGCTCAGCATCTACCTGCGGGAGACCGAGCAGTCGCGCGCCGACGCCATCAGCCAGGCGCAGCAGGCCGAGGCGCTCGTCAACGAACTGACACTCGCTGGCGGCCAGGCACAGGAGGTCATCCAGCAGCGCAGCGCCTTCCTGGCATCGGTGAGCCACGAGATCCGCACGCCGCTCAACGGGGTCATCGGCCTGACGGGCGTGCTGCTGGGCACCGGGCTCTCCGCCGAGCAGCGCGACATCGGCAACGCGGTGCGCCGATCGGCCGAGCGGCTGCTGAGCCTGCTGAACGACGTGCTCGACTTTGCCAAGATGGACACCGGACGCATGCAGCTCGAGTCGGTGGAGTTTGACGTGCACGAGACCATCGAACAGATCGTCGAGTTGCTGTCGGTGCGCCCCGGCGCGGCGCAGCTGCGCGTGAGCACGTTGATCGCGCCGGGGGTCCCCAACGTGATGTGCGGCGATCCCGGCCGTTTCGGGCAGGTGCTGTCGAACCTCGTGGGCAATGCGGTGAAGTTCACGTCCGCCGGACAGGTGACCGTACGGGCCAGCGTCGATGCCATGAGCGACGAGCAGGTGGTGCTGCGCTGCGAGGTCTCGGACAGCGGCATCGGCATTGCCGCCGACGCGCTCGACCGGCTGTTCGAGCCCTTCGTGCAGGCCGATGCCTCGACGACCCGCCGATACGGCGGCTCGGGCCTCGGGCTGGCAATCTGCAAGGACCTCGTGCACCTGATGGGCGGCACCATCGGTGTGCGCTCCGCCCCGGGCGAAGGAAGCGTGTTCTGGTTCACGGTGCGGCTCAGCGTCAGCGCCAGCGCCCCGGGCAACGTGCCGTTGCGCGGCCTCAACGACGTCGGTACCCACCGCGCACTGGTGATTGACCCCAACCGCGAGAGCCGCGCCATTTTCGCGCTGCAACTCGGCGGGCTCGGCGTCGTGTGCGACGGCGTCTCCTCGCTCGCCGACGCCACCGCGCAGCTGGCCGCGGCGACCGAACCGTACGCGCTGGTCTTCGTCCACCACGATTGCCCCGACGCCGAACCGTTGCAGGTGGCCCGCGTCATTCGTGACCACGATGCGTCGCGTCCCCACGCCGTGATCCTGCTGGCCCCGCTCGGCGCGAGCCCGCCGCAGGCGGCGCTTGACGCGGCGGGGGTTGCCGGGATCATCCACACCCCGGTCCGCCCGTCGCTGCTGGCCGGGCGCATTGCCGGCGCCTGGCGCAGGCACCGCAGCGCGGTTGCACCTGACCTGACGCCGGCCGATGTGGAAGCCGATGAGGCGGCGCCCCGCTGGCGCCAGACACCGCGCGTGCTGGTCGCCGAAGACAACGTCATCAATCAGCAGGTAGCGCGACACCTGCTGCAGCTGCTCGGTTGCAGCGTGGACGTGGTCGCCGACGGCCTCGAAGCGCTCGACGCGCTCGCCAACGTACCGTACGACCTCGTCTTCATGGACTGCATGATGCCCGAGTGTGACGGCTACGAGGCGACGCGACGCCTGCGCCGCACGGGGAGCCCGCGCGCCGGCGTTCCGGTGGTGGCCATGACGGCAAACGCGATGCCCGGCGACCGTCAGCGTTGCCTGGACGCGGGCATGGACGACTACGTCGCGAAGCCGGTGCATGAAACGGACCTGGACGCGGTCCTGCGCCGATTCCTCGCCACGCTGCTCGACTACACCGACGGCGCCCACGACACGGGCGACACACGCGGCGAGGCACCTCCGCGCGCGGCGAAACCCACGGAGCCCCGCGAGCAGCCGGCGCCCGACGAACTGGTGATCGACCCCAAGATCGTCGGCTCGCTGAAGGCGCTGCAGGCACGCGGCGCGCGACAGACGCTCATCGACGACTTGCTCGCGGTGTTTCGCGTGCAGGCCGAGGAAATCAGCGACCACCTGCGTACGGCGTTGGACGAGTCCGACCTGACGCGGGTGCGCGAGGTGGCCCACAAGTTCAAGGGATCGTGCGGGTCGATCGGCGCCTCACGTCTCGCAACGCGCGCTCGCGTGGCAGAGCTTGCCGCGCGCGAGGGGCGCCTGGCGGACGCCGCAGCGGCGTGCGCGGCCCTGAGCGCGCTGTTGTCCGGCGACGTCCTGGCGCTCGACGCCGCGTATCGCGACGCGGTGAGCTGATCAGCGCTGCGGCGCCCTGGGTTGCCGCAGTGCGTCGAGCAGCGCCAGGCAGTCCCGCTGCTCGGCGCGCGTGAGGCGCGCGCCCACGGCGTCGATGGCCGCGACCATGTGCGGCTCGATCTTCGCGAGGAGCGCGAGGCCGGCCGGCGTGATGCGGCAGACCACTTGCCGGCGGTCTGGGGTACTGCGGTCGCGGGTGAGGAGCCCGGTCCGCGCGAGTTTCTCCATCAGCCGGGTGATGCCGGGCGCATGCGCGATGAGGCGGTCCCGGACGGCGAGCGTCGGCAGGCCGTTGGGCCCCGCGCCGCGCAATATGCGCAGCACGTTGTACTGCGCCCCCGAAAGCCCCGTGCCTTCGAGGGCACGGTCGAACTCCCGCTGCACGACGCTCGCCGTGCGCAACACGCCGATCGTGAGCTCGTGTGGCAGGTTCGCGAATGGGCGCTGCTGACGCAGTTCGGCCTGAAGTTGGCTCTTTCGACGAGTCATGGGGTAGGACGGGACCGGCACTGACAACGGGATGCCCCCTGCCCTTCGGGGCCAGCACCAGTGCAATTTACCACCAGTACGGCGTTGCCGTGCCACCATTCCAAACTCTGGCCCGACCTGCCATGCGTGCTGCTCGCTTCTCCCTGCTTGCGTCCGTCGCCCTCGTGCTCGCTGCCTGCAATGGCTCGAACGAAGGGACCTTCGACCCGGGGACGTACAGCACGGACCCCGCGACCGCGACGTTCGCACCCGCGCTGAACGTCAGCATCCCCTCAATGACCAAGACGGCGAGCGGGCTGTATACCAAGGACCTCATCGTCGGCACGGGCGCGACGGCAGCTGCGGGGTATACGGCGCGGGTCAACTACACCGGCTGGCTGATCAACGGCAGCAAGTTTGACACCTCCGAAGGCAAGGCGCCCGGCTATTTCGAGTTCCTCATGAATGCGGGTCAGGTGATCAAGGGCTGGGAGGAGGGCGTGCGCGGCATGAAGGTGGGCCAGAGCAAGACCTTCCCGCTGAAGTTTC
>CAYHCW010000095.1:0-8396 GCA_964355025.1 uncultured Gemmatimonas sp.
ACCGACTGGATCTGGAAGGACGGTACCTTCGTCCGCTGGGATGACTGCCAGGTCCATGTGCTCGCCCACTCCATGCAGTTCGGCTCGTCCATCTTCGAGGGCATCCGTTGCTACGCCACCCCGCGTGGCCCCGCAATTTTCCGACTGCGCGAGCACATGACGCGCTTCCTGAATTCGGCCCGCGTCTACCGCATGGACGTCACGTACTCGGTGGACGACCTCGTGCAGGCCAATCGCGCGCTCGTCGTCAAAAACGGGCTCGACGCCTGCTACCTGCGGCCGATGATCATTCGCGGCTACGGCGCGGCGGGCATGGTGCCGTTCGAGAGCCCACTCGAGGTGTACCTGCCATGCTGGCCGTGGGGCACCTACCTCGGCGAAGGCGCACTCGAGAACGGTGTGGACGTCTGCATCTCCACGTGGCAGCGCGTGGCGCCCAACACCATTCCCGCGATGGCCAAGGTCGCCGGCAACTACCTCGGCGGGCAGCTCATCAAGATGGAGGCGCTGGCCAACGGATTCGCCGAGGCCATCGCCCTCGATACCGGCGGACGCGTGAGCGAAGGCTCGGGGCAGAACGTCTTCGTGGTGCGCAATGGCGCCCTGTACACGCCGCCGGTCGACGGCTCGCTGCTGCCCGGCATCACGCGCGACGCCGTGATTGCGCTCGCCACCGACGCCGGCATTCCCGTACACATCGAGGCGATTGCGCGCGAGGCGCTCTACATGGCCGACGAGATCTTCTTCTCTGGCACGGCGGCCGAGATCACGCCCGTGCGCAGCGTCGATCGCATCAAGGTCGGGGCGGGGAAGCCGGGCCCGGTCACGCAACGGCTGCAGGCCGATTTCGACAACGTCACACACGGCAAGACGCCCGACACGCACGGCTGGCTGACGCACGTGCGAGACTGACCGCAGGCGCCTCGACTACTCGTCGACGAGCGCCTGCATCCCTACCGGGTACCGGTCGCCGGCGGCCGAGCCCGGGGGCACGGCATCGGCAAGTTGCGCGAGATCGGCTGCACTGAGTCCCACGAAGGCCGCGCCGGCGTTTTCATCAAGCCGCGCGGCCTTCGTCGTGCCTGGAATGGGCACCACGTCGTCGCCGCGCGCGAGCAGCCAGGCGAGCGCCACCTGCGCGCTCGTGCACCCCTTGGCCGCCGCGAGGGCGTTGAGCGCCTCGACGATGCCGAGGTTCGCCGTGCGATTGCTGCCCACAAAGCGCGGTGTGGTGTGCCGGTAGTCGCCTTCGGGAAACGTCGTATCGGCCGTGACGGTTCCGGTGAGGAATCCGCGTCCAAGCGGGCTGTAGGGCACGATGCCGACGCCGAGGGCGCGTGCCGTCGCGAACGTGGTGCGCTCCCAGTCGCGCGTCCACAGCGACCACTCGCTCTGTACCGCCGTGATGGGATGCGTGGCGTGCGCGCGGCGCAGCGTCTCGGATGATATCTCCGACAAGCCGAGAAACCGTACCTTGCCCTCGTGCACCAGTTGCGCCATGGCGCCCACCGTTTCCTCGATGGGAATCGACTTGTCGCGGCGATGCTGGTAGTAGAGGTCAATCGTCTCCACGCCGAGCCGGCGCAGGGAGCCCTCGCACGACGCGCGCACGTACTGTGGCCGGCCGTTCACGCCACGCTTGGTGGAATCGGTGGCGTGGCGCACGATGCCGAACTTCGTCGCGATGGTCACGCGGTCGCGCCGGCCGCGCACCGCGCGGCCCACGAGTTCCTCGTTGGTGTGCGGGCCGTACATGTCGGCCGTGTCGAGGAGCGTGATGCCGAGGTCGAGCGCGTGGTGGATCACCGAGACGCCGTCCACGGCGGCCCGCGACGCGGCATCTCCGTAGAACTCGGAAAATCCCATGCAGCCGAGGCCGAGCGCCGAGACGCGGAGGCCCTGGGAGCCCAGCGAACGGAGGGGAATTGGTGGATTGGACATGCGGGAAATGTAGTGCGATCCGGAACGGTGAACTGCAACCACGAAGTGCGAAGGGCGCGAAGGGGCGCGAAGGACGGCGAATGGGGGGGAGCCGCTCCTTGCAGTTTCCCCATGGAGTTTCTTCGTGCTTCCTTCGCGGCCTTCGTCACTTCGTGGTGGAAGTTGTGGTAAAGTCCGGCGCCCTTGACATAGGGGAGGGGGGTATAGTACAATGGTGCAAGGAGTCCGCAAGCCACACCCCGCCACTCTATCTCCTCACCGTCTCCTCACCAGTTCGGAGTACCCCATGCAACCCCTCACCCTCAAGATCGACGGCATGAGCTGCGGCCACTGCGTCATGTCGGTGCAGAAGGCCCTGCGCGCCCTCGACGGCGTGCAGGTCGAGCAGGTGCTCGTCGGCAGTGCGCAGTTGCAGTTCGACCCCGCCATGCGACAGGTCGACGACATTCTCGAGGCGATTCGCGACGAAGGCTTCTTGCCCAACGCGGTCGCCAGCGCGTAGGCGGTCGCCGTGACCACTGCTGCCCCCCGCGCACCGGTCAGTTCGCACATCACCATTCCGGTGGGCGGCATGACGTGTGCCGCCTGCCAGTCGCGCGTGCAGCGCGTGCTGAACAAGGTGGAGGGTGTGCGTGACGCATCGGTGAACCTGATGCTGAACAACGCCACCGTCACCTTCGACCCGACGGCGGTGTCGCCGCAGGCGCTCGTCGACGTCATTCGCGATTCGGGGTACGAGGCCGAGATTCCGCGCGGCGAAAAGACCTCACTCGAGGCGCAGAGCGACAACGAAGTGGCGCAGATCGCCGAGTTCCGGCAGCTTCGCGCCAAGGCCATTGTCGCCGCCGTGGCGGGTGCCGCCGCGATGTTCTTTTCGATGCCGCTGATGATGTACACGTCACATCTCACGGGCGCCGAGATTACCGACCCGCTGATGCGGTGGCAGGAGAACCTGTTCACGCCGTGGCTCGTGCGTTACACGCCCTGGGTCTATGCCATCCGGCCCGAGGTCCTGGGCGGCGGCATGCTGATCCTCACGGCGCTGGTGATGGCGTGGGCGGGGCGGCACTTTTACACGCGCGCCTGGGCGGTCTTTCGGCACAAGTCATCCGACATGAACACGCTGGTGGCCGTCGGCACGGGCGCTGCCTTCATCTATTCGGCCCTCGCCACGCTCGCCCCGGGCTTCTTCCGTGCGCGCGGTGTTGCGCCCGACGTCTACTACGAGGCGGTGATCATCATCATCGCGTTCGTGCTCACCGGCAATGCGTTCGAGGCGCGCGCCAAGCGCAACACGGCGTCCGCGCTGCGCGCGCTGGCCAACCTGCGCCCAAAGACGGCCCGCGTCGTGCGCGGCGGCGCAGAGTCGGACATCGACATCGATGACGTGCTGCCGGGCGACGACGTAGTGGTGCGCCCGGGCGAACGCATCCCCGTGGACGGCATCGTCGGCAGCGGCGCGAGCGACGTGGACGAGTCGATGCTCACCGGCGAGTCGATGCCGGTGGCCAAGCACCCCGGCGACGCCGTCGTGGGCGGCACCGTCAACGGTCGCGGCGCGTTTCAGTATCGCGCCACCACGCTCGGCGCCGACAGCGTACTCGCCCGCATCGTGCAGCTGATGCGCGATGCGCAGGGTTCGCGCGCACCCATCCAGGCCATCGCCGATCGGGTGAGCGCCGTGTTTGTGCCGGTGGTGATGGGCATCGCGCTGGTCACGTTTGCGGTCTGGTTCCTCGTGCTCCAGCAGGGCGGCGCAGGCGCTGGTGTTGCCGCTGTCCGTGGTTTTGCTGCCGCCATTGCCGTGCTCGTCATCGCCTGTCCGTGCGCGATGGGGCTCGCCGTTCCCACCGCCGTGATGGTGGCCACCGGCAAGGGCGCCGAGCTCGGCATTCTCATCAAGGGGGGCGAAGCGCTGCAGCGCGCCGGTGATGTGACCACGGTGGTGCTCGACAAGACGGGAACGGTCACCGAAGGGAAGCCCGACGTCACCGACATCGTGCGCACGAGCGCCGTGGCGTCGGACGACGAGTTCCTGCGCCTGGTGGCCAGTGTCGAACGAAGTTCGGAGCATCCGCTGGCCACCGCGATCGTGCGGCACGCCGAGTCGCGCGCGCTCGCGCTCTCACGCGCCGAGTCCTTTGCCGCCACGCCCGGTCGCGGCGCCACCGGCGTCGTCGATGGCCGGGCCGTTGCGGTCGGCAACGTGCTCTTCATGAGCGACTGGGGCATCGACGTCGCGCCGCTTGCCGCCGACGCCGAGCGGTTGTCACGAGAGGCAAAGACCGCAGTCTTTGTTGCGGTGGATGGCCAGTTGGCCGGACTGCTTGCGATCGCCGACCCCTTGCGGCCCACATCGCGCGCTGCGGTGGCGCGACTGCTCGCGCTCGGCCTCGACGTGGTGATGCTCACCGGTGACAATCGCCGCACGGCCGATGCCGTGGCGGCCGCGGCGGGCATTCCGCGCGTCGTCGCCGAGGTGCTGCCCGACGGCAAGGTGGCCGAGGTGCAGCGGTTGCAGGGCGAGGGCCGCGTGGTCGCCATGGTTGGTGACGGCATCAACGATGCCCCGGCACTCGCGCAGGCCGACGTCGGCGTTGCCATCGGCACGGGCACCGATGTCGCGGTCGAGGCGGCCGACATCGCGCTGGTGCGCGGCGACCTGCACGCGCTGGCTGACGCCATTGCGCTCTCGCGGCGCACCATGCGGACCATGCGCGAGAACCTGTTCTGGGCGTTCGCCTACAACGTCGTCGGCATTCCGGTGGCGGCCGGCGCGCTGTATCCGGCGTTCGGCCTGCTGCTGAGCCCCATCCTGGCCAGCGCCGCGATGGCGTTCAGCTCGGTATCGGTGGTCACGAACTCCCTGCGCCTGCGCGGCTGGCAGCCGCGCCGGCCGAATCTCCAGCACGAGGTCAGCGTTCCATGAGCAAGGCTTTGCCCGTGCAGGTCACCGGCTGCGGTTGCGCCACGCACGACGTGGGCGAGCGTCACGCGGTCGCCGTTGACGCCGACATCAAGGCCCGCAACATCACGCGCCTGCGACGCATCGAGGGGCAGGTGCGAGGCCTGCAGCAGATGGTCGAGAATGACCGCTACTGCGCCGACATCCTCACGCAGGTGTCGTCGGTGCTCGAGGCGCTGCGCGGAGTGTCGCGCGAGTTGATGCGGAATCACCTCAAGCACTGCGCCGCGACGGCCATTCGCAAGGGCGGCACCGAGGCCGACGCGATGTACGACGAGTTGGTGGACCTCATGCACAAGCACGCGCGGTAGTGCGATCCGGCGTAGCTTTCTCCATGCTCAACCTGCGACATCGGCACGTCCTCGCGGCGGTCCTCGCGCTGTTCGCGCCCAGCGCGCGCGCCCAGCGCCCCGCCTCGCCGCTTCCCGCCATCGACTCGGCGGCCCTCTGGAACACGCTCGGCGCGCTCTCGGCCGACTCCTTGCAGGGGCGCCGCATGGGTACCGCCGGCAATGCCGCGGCGCGCTCGCTGCTCGTGCAGCGCCTCACGCGCGCCGGGCTCGTGCCATTGACGCCCGGCTTCGTGCAGTCGTTCGCCGTGACCGGGCGCGACACCACGGTGAAGCAGGGCGTGAACGTGCTGGCCCTCGTGCGTGGCGCCGACACCAGTCGCGTGCTCGTGATCAGCGCGCACTACGATCACCTGGGTGTGCGCGATGGCCAGCTGTTCAATGGCACCGATGACAATGCCTCGGGCACCGCGGCCGTGCTGGCGATCGCCGAGTTCTATGCCAGGAACCCGCCTCGTCATTCAATGATCTTCGCGTTCTGGGATGGCGAGGAGAGTGGGCTGCGCGGCGCGCGCGCCTTTGTGGCCTCTCCGCCTGTGCCGCTGGCCCGCGTGGCTGCCAACGTGAACCTCGACATGGTCGCCCGGCTCGACAAGAACGAACTCTACGCCGCCGGGGCGTCGCCGTATCCGTTCTTCAGGCCGCTGCTCGAGGCGACCGCCGCGGTGTCGCCGGTGAAACTCCTGCTTGGCCACGACACGGATGAGCAGGGCAAGAGCGACAACTGGATCAACCAGTCCGATCAGGGCGCGTTTCACGCGGCCGGCGTTCCGTTCGTCTACTTCGGCGTCGAGGACCACCCCGACTATCATCGCGCCACCGACGACTTCGCGAAGGTCGATGCCGCGCGCTACCTGGGCGCCGTGCGCACCATCGCCGACTTCGTGCGCCGCCTTGACCAGGCGCTCGACGCGACCGTGCCCGCGCGCCCATCGAAATAGGCGCGCGGGCACGGTCCCACTGGGTCAGAAGCTCGAGCGAATCGCTACGACAAGATTCCGCTTGGGCTCCGGACGGAAGAACCCGGCGTTTGCCGTCTCGGCGTATAGCGTGTTGGTCACGTTATTCACCTGCACGTCGAGGTCCTGGCGCACTCCGCGCAGCGTGAACAGGTGCGCGCCGCCGCGGATGTTGTGCACCACGAACGCCGGCAGCGTGTTCCCCACCGGGCTCGACCCGGCGACGATGTCCTTCTGCTCGCCGTTGCGGCGCACCACGTACTCCATCCAGCCGCGGCCGCTGGCCGCGTGCCAGCCAACGCTTCCCACCAGCTTGCTCGAGAACGTGTCGCCAATCGGGATCGACGCGTCCAGCAGGTTCTTGCTTGTCACCGTCGAGTAGTTCGCCGACACCGTGAAGCCGCGGTCGAGTAGCACCGTGCCTGTGGCTTCCATGCCGCTGGCGCGCAGCTTGCCGACGTTGACGTTCTTGTACTCGGGCAGGTTGCTGATCTTCGCGCCGGTTGCCGAGATGCGCACGGCATCGTGGATGTCATTGCGGTACACGAACGCCTCCGCCGAGTACCGGTCAGTGCGCAACTTGGCGCCGAGGTCCACGTTCAGGCTCTGCTCCGCCTGCAGGTCGGGCGTCGCCGACTGGTACGCCGAGCCTTCCGGCGTGGGACCGTCGAAATAGCGCTCCACCAGGTTCGGCGCGCGGAAGCCCTTGCCCACCGACGCCACCAGGTTGAGCTGCGACGTCAGCTTGAACAGCGCGTTGGTGGCGAAGACCGTCGTCGACTGCACGTCGCCCGGCGGGACCGTCGTGAAGCCGACCGTCTCTCTGGCGTCGGAGTTCACCTGCTGCCAGCGCCCACCGACAATGAGTGAGAGGCGCTCGTGCAGGCGCAGGTCGTTCTGGACAAAGACGCCCACGCTCGCCAGCGTGGCGCTCGGAAGCGACGGCTTGACCTTGGCCCTCGGCTTCGGGGGGCCGAAACCGAAGACGGTCGTCGAGGTGGAGTCGCGTCCCGTGGCGTCGTCGTGGAAATAGTCCAGGCCGTACACGACGATGTTGCGCGCAAACACCTTGGTGGCTTCGGCGCGCAGGCCGCTCGTCGTGAGGTCGGTGTGATTGCGCGTCTGGATGTCGACGCCGGCGTTGGCCGGGTAGCCGGCGCCGAACGGTGCAAAGATGCTCTGCGACAGGTCGCGGCCGTTGTCCTGGCGATAGGCCGTGAAGTCCACCTTGTCGGCGACCATCGACTTGATCACGCCCGTGCTGAAGCCCGTGCTGAGCTTGGTGAAGTGCTGCGTAGGATACACGATCTGGATCCTGGTCAGGTCGCCGCCGAGCAGCGCGGGGTCCACGTAACCGAAACCCGCGTTCTTCGCGTCATACGTTTCGGCGCGCACAAAGGCGCCGGTGCCGGCCTTGTAGCGCCACCCCAGGTACACCGAGGCGTTCTTGTCATTGACGCCGGCGTTGCTGAGCGTCACGTCGTCCGTGAAGTTCACCTTGCCGTAGCTGCCGGCCGGGGCCTCGTAGTTGGAGGCGTCGCGCTTGCTTGCCGTGGCGAGCACCACGAAGTTGCCGGCGCGCGCGCTCAGCGATGCCTCACCGCGCTGCAGTTCGCCGGCGCTGCCGTAGCGAAAGCCGAGCGAGCCGGCCGTCATCGGCGCGCCCTTGGCGAAGCTCGGGACGCGCGTGATGATGTTCATCACGCCGCCAATGGCATCGGTGCCGTACAGCACCGATGCCGGGCCACGCACGACTTCGATGCGCTGGATCGTGGCCACGTCCACGAGTCCGGGAATCTCGCCGAAATCCTGCTGCCGGCGGGCGTTGTTCAGGCGCATGCCATCCTGCAGCAGCAAAATGCGCTGGCCGCGCTGGCCGCGAATCGAGGGGCGCGCCTGGTTGGTGCCGGTGCCGATCACGTCCACGCCGGGCAACTCGCGCAGCAGGTCGGCGGCGGTGTTGGGCTGCCGTTCGCGAATGAGGCTCGAGTCGACCACGCTCACTGGCGTCGGCACGGCCTGAACGTCCGTTGCGCGCCGCGTGGCGGTGACGGTCACGGCGCCGAGTGACGTCGTGCGGGGGGCCGTGCGCACCGAGTCACGCGCGACCGTGTTGGAGGGGCCTGAAGTCGCCTGCTGTGCACCGGCGACGGCGGAAACCATGGCAAGAGCCGCGGCGGA
>CAYHCW010000096.1:0-8338 GCA_964355025.1 uncultured Gemmatimonas sp.
TGCCGTTTTCCTTCATCGCCGCCGCGTAGAGCGCTTCGAGCGCCTGCGGCGCACCCTGTGCGGCCTGAATTCGAGAGAGGTACGTCATCGACCGCCTCTTTTGTTGGCCAAAGTCCTCTGCCACCCAGATCATGCAGCCGTCCGATGGACGGCGCTACCCCGACATCGGCAACGGCGCGCGCGCGGACTCCCGCACCACCTGCCCCGTAAACGTCGACCCGGTGGTCCCGGTGAGTTCCACGTGGACGTACTGCCCGATCATCGCGCGGTCGCCGGGAATCAGCACCGTGCGGTAGTCGCGCGACCGCGCCTGCATCAGCTCGCCCTTGCGGGCCTCCTTCTCCACCAGCACCTCCATGCGATCGCCCACGCGCCGGAAGTTGCTCTCGCGCGCCATGCCGCG
Source organism: uncultured Gemmatimonas sp. (assembly GCA_964355025.1). Classification (GTDB taxonomy): domain Bacteria; phylum Gemmatimonadota; class Gemmatimonadetes; order Gemmatimonadales; family Gemmatimonadaceae; genus PNKL01. Next base: position 404 of record CAYHCW010000096.1, read on the forward strand.
CACGAGCTGCAACAGCGCGTTGAAGCGCGCATCGACGACATCCGCCGGCACCGTCAGGTCGGCGTTCATGCGCGTCGCCGGGGTGCCCTCGCGCGGCGAGAACTTGAACATGAACGCGTCGTCGAAGCCGATCTCGCGAACGGCGGTCATGGTCTCCTCGAACTCTTCGTCGGTCTCGCCCGGGAATCCCACGATGATGTCGGTGGTCAGCCCCAGCCCCGGCATCGCCGTGCGCAACCGGGCCACGCAGTCGAGGAACTCCTCGCGCGAATAGCGACGCAGCATGCGCTTGAGCGTACGGCTCGACCCGCTCTGCATGGGCAGGTGCACGTGTTCGCACACCGTATCGACCTCGGCCATGGCCGCGATGACGCGATCGGTGAAGTCGTTGGGATGCGGACTCACGAAGCGCACGCGCCGGATGCCGGCCACCGCGCCCACCGCGCGCAGCAGGTCGGCGAAGTCGCGCGTGCCGTCGTGGTACGAGTTGACGGTCTGCCCCAGCAGCACCACTTCCGTGAGGCCCTTGGCCACGACCTCGGCGGTCTCGCGCACGACGTCGTCGAGCTGCCGGCTGCGTTCGTTGCCGCGGGTGTACGGCACGATGCAGTAGGTGCAGCGATAATCGCAGCCGCGCTGCACCGGGATCCACGCCTTCACGCCCTCGAACCGGCTCGCGTTGAAGTCCTCGTAGTGCTCCTCGATGTCGAAGTCGGTGTTGACCGTTCGCTCGCCCTTGCGCGCCGCCTCGAGCAGCGCCGGCAGTGCCCGGTAGCCGTCGGGGCCAATGACCAGCGACACGCGCGAGTTGCTCTCGAGCAGCCTGGGGCCGAGCCGCTGGGCCATGCACCCGGTGACGCCCAGCACCGCGTCGGGCTTGAGAAACCGCCGCAGCTCGCCCAACCGGCCGATGACCCGCGTTTCGGCGTGCTCGCGAATGGCGCACGTGTTCAACAGCACGACGTCGGCCCCCTCGGGCGTGTCGCTCTGCTCGTAGCCCTCCGCCGCCAGCTTGCCGAGGATGAGCTCGGAGTCGCTGACGTTCATCTGGCAGCCGTAGGTTTCGATGAAGACTCTTGGCATCAGGCGACGATATCCTCAGTCTGCACTCTTCGGCTCCACCGGCAGCTGAATATAGAACGTGCTCCCTTCCGTCTCCTTGGAGCGCACCCAGATGCGCCCGCCGTGCGCCTCAACGGCCAGGCGGCAGAAGGCGAGCCCGAGTCCCGAACTGCGGGTCTTGGGGGCATTCGGCGAGCGCACCTGCTCGAACTTGCGGAAGATCACTTCCTGGAACTCGGCCGGGATGCCCGGGCCGTTGTCGGTGACCATGAAGAGGATCCCCTGCGGATCGCGGTGCGCGGCGAGCTGCACGTGCACGGTCGTGGCGGAGTGCGACAGCGCATTCTGCACGAGGTTGGAGAAGACGCGTCGCAGCAGCTGCTTGTCGGCCGAAAAGACCGGCGCCTCGTCGGCCGCGTCGTAGACCATCGTGGCCCCCTCGGCGGTGAACCGCGCGTTCCAGTCGATGAGCAGCTCGGACAGGAACGCGGCCGGCGCGATGGGCTCGGGCGATATGGCAATGCGCGTTTCCTCGACGCGGGCCACCTCGAGCAGGTCCTGGATGAGCCCCAGCAGGTCTTCGGCCTTCCCCTCGGCCTCCGACACGGCCTTGTACTGCCGCTCGACCATCGGTCCGTAGTCGCCCTCGCGCAGCATCTCGAGCGTGGCCAACACGCTCGTCAGCGGCGTCTTGAGGTCGTGCACGATCATCTTCATCAGGTCGTCGCGCACCTTGGCGAGTTCGCGGAGCCGGCGATAGCTCTCCTCGAGCGCGTCGGTGGCGCCCTTGAGCTTGAGCAGCGAGCGCACGCGCGCGCCAAGCACCAGCCGGTTGTGCGGCTTCAGCAGGAAGTCGTCGCCACCGGCCTCAATGGCCTTCACGCGATCGGCGGTGTCGTTGAGCGCGGTGACGAAGATGACCGGGATGCGCGCCGTGCGCGCGTCGCGCTTGATGCGGCGGCAGACCTCGAAGCCGGTGTCGCGGTCGTCGACGCCGAGGTCGCCGGCGGGCATCGAGACGTCGAGAATGCAGAGGTCCGGTTGGTGTTCGAAGCAGGCGGCAACCGACCCGGGCCCGTCGTGGGCGACGACCGTGCGGAGCCCGAGCACGGCCAGCTGGTCGGCGAGCAACTCGACGTTGGCGTCGACATCGTCGGCGACGAGGATGAGCGGGGGGAGCTCCGCGCCGGCGCTCGCCATGAGGCTACGGCCGGACGGAAAGCCCGACGCTGAGTATCGTGCCGCGCTCCGTGGTGCCGCCCGCCTTGCGCAGCGCGCGCTGCAGGCTGACGTCGAGCGTCGCCCACCCGCGCGCGAAGGGCACGCCACCGCCGATGGCGAATACCCGCTCCGAGACCTTGTGCCCCTGCCAGCCGAACGGCAGGTCGCGGGCGCGGGCGCCCAGCCGCACCTGCGTGGGCAGCTCCTGGAACTTCGGCCCGGCAAAGTCAACGCCCGCCGACAGCTCGGTGGCGTCGCTCACCTGCATGGCCGACGATCCGAGTGACCGCATGCGCGACCACTGCTCGTGGCTGAATCGAACGGCGATTTGGGAGCCGGGAATGCCGTCGTACACAAGCGACGCACCATACCGGTTGGGAACCTTGGCATGCGTCGCCGACGAATCGTCGCTGCGCGTGTTCATCGCGCCGCCGAGGCGAACCGAGGCGGCGACGCTCACGTGCGGGACGGGGACCGCGACGACACCGGCTGACAGCGCCGACCCGCCGTACGACAGCACGGAGTTCTGCGACAGCGCACCAAACGTGGCGCTGTCGGTGAATGCGCGCGCCAACCGCACGCGGCTGGCGCCGGTGATGGCATGGACGGCGAGCCCGGCCTGCAGCTTTTCGGAGAACTGCCAGGCGAACGCCAGGCGCGCGTCGTTGACGGCGCCGCGCACGGACGTCGCCACGGTGGAGGCCACGCGCTCGCCGGCCACCGTGACGGTGTCGCGGTACGCCGCATCCCACGTGCGGTCGAGGAAGGTCGAGAACGACACCCCGACGAAGCCCTGGGTCAACACCCGACTGCCGACGCTGATGACGGGAAAGCGCGCGGTGGTGGTGTTCACCGTCTGGCCGTCCACCTTCACTTGCCGGAACTCCGGATCGATCTGGAACGAAAAGATCGACCGCCCGGTGAGGAGGAGGGACGCGGGGTTCACCGGCGACCCCGGGTCAACTTCGGCAAGCGCGCCCGCCGTTCCAGCCGCGCGGGTGCTGAGCTGTCCCACGGGATAGCCGAAGCCCTGCAGGCTCAGCGCACCCTGCGCCGCAAGCGGCCGGCTGGCGGCGACGGCGAGCACCGTCGCAAGAAGGAGCCGGCGCATCAGGGCACTCCGAAATCGACGCGGGGAATGTAGCTGACACGGAGGCGCGGACGTACCGACGCCGCCGCACGCGAGTTGAAGAAGCGCACCTCGGCACCGTGCAGCCCCTCTTCCTTCATGAGCAGGACCACGGCGCGCTGCGGCGCCTCGGCGCCGGCCTGCACCTTCCACAGCCGAACGAGCGCATTGAGCTCCAGCGTGCGCACGCCACTGTCGGCCGGGGCCATGCGCATCGAGTCGGTGACGAACAGCCCGGCCGGAATGAGGATCTGGGACGACCGGTACAGGTCGCTGATCAGGCTGGTGGCGGCCACCGCCTGGCCGATGACCGTGACGCTGTCGTTCTGGTCGAAGCCGCGCGTGGGCACCTGCGTGACCAGCAGCGTCGCCCGCACGATGGTGGTGGAATCGAGCAGCCACTGCGGCACGACGAAACGCAGGTAGGCGCGCCGGGCCGGCACCCCGCCCGTGCTGATCGCCAGCGACCCCGCCGACGGCAACGCGTTGCGCGCGATCACGGCATAGTCGCGGTAGTCGTTGGCCAGCACCGGGGGTTCGAGCGGCGTCTTGGAATACGGCGAGATCACGATCTGGCGCACCGCCGTGTCGGCGGACACGTAGTAGCGCACTTCGGCGTTGAGCCCGGTCTCGATGGTGTGAATGCGCAGCGACACTGGGCCGCTGCCCACGAGCCGCAAGCCGATGCGCAGGTTGCCGCCGTCGTTGATCTTTCGGAGGATGGCGGCGCCCGACAGCGGAAAGACCAGTGAATCGGTGATGTCGGCGCGGGCGACCGTGCGGGACGACAACAGCCGGTTGGGGCGGAAGAGCGCCAGCACGGCAGCGTGATCGTCGTCGGCCGCCGTGGTGTCCACGTCGTACGCCTCGAACGTGACGACGGCCGGCAGCCGGCTTTGCGTCAGGTTGATGCGCACGCGCAGGATTGCCGTGTCCACCTGGATGATCGGGCGCGTCGTGTCGCCGGAGGGCGCATAGACCTTGATCAGCGAATCGAAGCGAATGACGCCGCGCACATCGAGCGTGTCACCGCGCGCCGCCAGCGGAATGCCCAGTTCGGTACCAACCGACGGATAGCCGACAAGCGTCGTGTCGAGGGCAAGCGCCGGTGAAAGCACCGTGTCCCTGATGGGCACGGACAAACCGGGACAGAGCGACGGGCAGGCGCTGCCGGCATCGAGTGACTCGTTGCACGCGCCGAGCACCACCGTGGCGACTGCCACGGCGAGCACCGACCACGCGCGACGGAGGAAGAGTTTGTTCATTCGTCTCGCAGCAACGAGGGCGTGAAGGGGTGCGGCAGCAGCTCGGCGAGGCGCCACTGTGCTTCGGCGCCGCCGCGGGTCACGCTGATGACGAGGCACTCGGGAGCCAGCTCCGAGAGCGCCTGGCGGCAGATGCCGCAGGGAGGTGTTGGCGTGCTGGCCTCGGTGGCCACCACGATGTGTGTAAATCCGCGCAGGCCACGCACCACCGCCGCGCCCAGCGCGACGCGCTCGGCGCACGTGCCGGCCGGATACGCCGAGTTCTCGACGTTGCAGCCCGCCACGATTTCGCCGCCGGGCGCCAGCAGTGCGGCGCCCACCCGGAACTTCGAGTAGGGCGCGTACGCGTTCTCCAGAGCGGCAAAGGCGGCGGCGCGCATCGCGGCGAGCGTGGATGCGTCAGCCATCAGCCGAGCAGTGCGGGGAGAAACGACGTGCCCCGTCCGCGAAAGCCGAGTCCCATCCAGTCGGCGACGGTCGCCCCCAGATCGGAATACGTCGGCCGGAGGCCGAGCGCCACCGGATGCACGCGCGCGCCAAACACCAGCACGGGGACATTCTCCCGGGCGTGGTCGGTGGACGCGGTCGTCGGATCGTTGCCGTGGTCAGCAGTCACGAACAGCAGGTCATCCTGGCGGAGGGCGGCGAGCAAGGCGGGGAGCGCGGCATCGAACTCCCGCAACGCTCCATAAAACCCCGGAGCGTCGTTTCGGTGCCCGAATGCCTGGTCGAAATCTACAAGGTTGGCGAAGCAGAACCCATCGCCCCGGGCCAACCAATCGCCAATTCGGACGATTCCCTCGGCATTCGAGGTCGTGTGGCCCCCCTCCAGGCCCCGGCGGGCAAACAGATCGTCCACCTTCCCCACCCCGGTTCGGGCAATGCCGGCGGCAGCGAGGGCGTCGAGCAGCGTCTCGTCGGGCGACTCGACGGAGAAGTCCCGCCGGTTGCTGGTGCGCGACCAGGCGCCGTCGACACCGACAAACGGGCGAGCGATGACCCGCGAGACGTTGTGCGGCGGAACTAACAGTTCACGGGCAAAGGCACAGGCGGCATACAGCTCCTCAAGTGGCACCACCACCTCGTGCGCCGCGACCTGAAAGACCGAATCGGCGGAGGTGTAGATGATCCAGGCGCCGGTACGCAGGTGCTCGGCGCCGAACTGGTCGAGCATCGCGGTGCCGCTGCCCACCAGGTTGCCGATGCAGGGCCGACCCGTGCGCGCGCTGAACTCGTCGAGCATTCCCTGCGGGAAGCCCTGCGGATACGTGGGGAACGGCTTGGCGAGATGCACGCCGGCAAGCTCCCAGTGCCCGGCCGTGCTGTCCTTGCCGCACGACTTGGGCTCCATCACACCGTGGGCCGCCGCCGGATGCGGTTCGATGGCCAGCCCGGCGATGGCGGCCAGGTTGCCCAAACCGGCACGCTGCAGGTTGGGGAGGTCAAATCCACCGACGCTGCGCGCGGTGTTGGCCAGCGTGTGGGAACCCTCGTCGCCATACTCATCGGCGTCGGCCGCTTCGCCAATGCCCACGCCGTCGAGCACGAGAATGCAGGCACGCCGGCTCACGCGACCGCCCGGTGGTAGAGGCGCGGCAGGCGCTGGCGCAGGCCGGTGAGCACCTCGTACGGCGACATGAAGTCCGCCACGGTGGCAACCTCCTCGACGGTGATCAGATCGCCATCACGGCCAATGAGCGTCGCCGTATCGCCCGCGCCGCAGGGAATGTCCGTGACGTCGATCATCGTCATGTCCATGGTGACCACGCCGGCCACGGTCGTGCGGTGCCCATTGATCAGCGCGGCCCCGCGATTGCCGAGCGAGCGCCGGTAGCCGTCGGCGTAACCGATGCCCAGCGTGGCCACGCGCCGCGCGCCCACCGACCGCCAGGAGGCGCCGTAGCTCACGGTGTCGCCATCACGAAGATCGTGCGTTTCGAGAATGCGGGCGCGCACGTGGACGACGGGCTCGGGTTGCAGGGCGGCACCGTCTCCGCTGCCGACGCCGTACAAGAAGACGCCGGGGCGCACGAAGCTCCACGGCGACGGTGTGCAGCGCACGATGCCGGCGCTGTTTTGCGTGTGCAGATACTGCGGCTGCGCCGGCAGTGCGCCGAGCGCCGCGCGGAATCGCTGTTCCTGCAGTTCCCACGACCCGTCGTTGCGCTCGGCCGAATGAAAATGCGTGAAGGCGCCCTCGGGCGGGTGGGCACGCACGAGTTCACGCACGGCCCCGATGTCGTCCCAGCGAATGCCGGCGCGGTGCATGCCGGTCTCGATGGCCAGGTGCCAGAGGCCGCCCCCGGCGTTCACCCAGGCCGCAATCGCCGCCGGGTCGCCCAGCGTCGGCACCGCCCGCGCGGCGCGAACGGCCGCAAAGTCGCCGTGAAGCAGCGGCGAGAACACGTACAGGCGCCGGTCGATTCCGCCGGCGCGCAGTTCCTCGGCCTCACGCACGGTGGCCACGCCAAAGCCGTGCGGGTCGAGCGCCTCGAGCGCGCGCGCGCAGGGCACGGCGCCCAGCCCGTAGGCGTCGGCCTTCACCATGGGCACCAGCGGCACCCCGGCATGGCGCGCGAGCGCGGCGCCGTTGCGCACCAGCGCGCCGAGGTCGATGTCGACCCAGGCGCGCGTCGTTTCGTTCGCAGTAGATTGGGTGGTCATTGCAGACACAAAAGTTAGCGGCCGTGAGGGGGGCGATGCAAGAAAAGAATACACTCGACGACGCGGTGGCGATCATGCGCGACCTGCGTACACGGGACGCGTGGGACCGGGCGCAGACGCACGAGTCGCTGCGGCCGTACCTGAACGAGGAGATGCACGAGCTCGACGACGCGCTGCTCGCCGGCGACGACGCGGCCACGTGCAGCGAACTCGGGGACGTGTTGCTGCAGGTGCTGTTTCACGCGCTCATTGCGGAGGAGCGCGGCGCGTTCGACATCAACGACGTGGCGGGCTCACTCGTCGCGAAGATGACGAAGCGGCATCCGTGGCTTTATGAGCAGAGTACGACAGAAAACGACAGAGTACTACAGAATACTGCAGATACGGCCGCTGACGACTCGAAGCGTGAGCCGTGGGAGGCGATGAAGTCTCGGGGGCGGAAGTCGCTGGCGGACGGGCTGCCGCACGGGCTGCCCTCGCTGCACCGGGCGCACCGGCTGCAGGAGCGCGCGGCGGGCGTGGGCTTTGACTGGCCCGATGCGCAGGGGCCGGCCGACAAGGTCACGGAGGAACTCGCCGAGGTGGCCGAGCTCA
>CAYHCW010000097.1:0-8329 GCA_964355025.1 uncultured Gemmatimonas sp.
TGCGTGCCGGCACGGCCGGCGTCGTCGCCGAGGTCCATCACGAGGTCGTGCGTCTCGACGAGCCCCTGGTACTGCACCGCGACGAGGTGCGAGACGTAGACGTCGTCCCTGGCGCGCAGCGCGGGGAGGACATCGACGCCACGTTCATCGACGGCGGAGCGCGGCGGATGCGCTCGCACGGCCTGGTAGGTGCGCAACGCGACGGGGCCGGGCGGTATGAACCGCTCATCTACGAACACATCCACCGAATCCGGGTGATCCACCGCGAGCAGGCGGATGTCGTCGGTGTACGATGTCTCCCACAGCTCCTCGGTCAGCTGCAGCACATACCGTCCGTCGCGCGGCCGCAAGGCGCTCCCCGGCACGCGCAGGTACTCCTGCGACGCGCCGGGCGGCGCCCACGCGGTGTTGCTGCCCATGATGCCAAGCGGCATGCCGAGCGCGCTGCGCCACATGACGTCGGTGACGAACTGAAAGCGCGCACCGTCCCACGCGTACAGGAATCCGCACGACGACTTGAGCACCTCGTTCTCGACGACGTCCTGGTCGGAGCCCGGGAAGTGGATGACCTGCGAGACCCCGTTGGGCCATTCAACTCGCAGCACGTCGGCCTTGAGGTGCGGCCCGAGCCCGAAGTGCGTGACGGCGCTCGTGACCACGCGCGTCTGCACCACGTCGCCGACGCGCAGTTCGAGCCGGGCGCCGATGCCGAAGTCGTTGTTCTTGCCGCTTCCGGTGCGCAGGGCCGCGAGGCGCACCTGCACAAACAGGTTGGCGTTGCCCCCGTCATTGCGCAGCACGTGCAGTGCGGCCGACGCGTCGGCGACGACGAAGTCCAGGTCGCCGTCGCGCCCAAGGTCTGGCGCGGCGACAGCGGTGCCCGAGATCACGGCGGACGGCAGCAACGCCGAGCGGTCGGCGAACTTGCCCGTACCGTCGTTGCGCAGCAGCACCACGCCGCGCGCGCCGGCGGTGCCGGGCGCACCCGTCACGACCAGGTCGAGCCAGCCGTCGTTATCGTACTCCACAAACTGCACCGCTGACACGCGAAACCCACGCAGCACAGCCAGGGCCGCGTTCGAGCGGCGATCGCGCGCGAAGGTGCCGCGTCCACTGTTGAGCCAGACGGAGGGCGCGGCGGAGTCTGCGCCGGCCACGAACAGGTCGAGCGCCCCATCATTGTTGATGTCGCCGACGGCCACCGCGCCCGCACCGCCGGTCGACGTCAGGCCGCTCACCTCCGTCGCGTCGTCGAACCGCCTGGCTCCGGCGTTCCGGAACAGCGTATTGCTTCCGCGATTGCGACTGACAAACAGGTCCATGCGCCCGTCGCCATCAAAATCGGCAAATGCGATGTCGCGCGGGTCACCCGACCCGCTCACGCCGAAGTCCGCTGTCGCCGCGGCGAACGTGCCGTCGGCGTTGTTGCGGAGCGCGACCACGCCCTGGGCTCCGACGGCCGCGAGGTCGAGGTCGCCGTCGTGATCGAGGTCCACGAAGAGCGCCCGGGAGGCGCCGTCTGCGGCGCCGATGTGAGCGGCCGCGGTGACGTCCTCGAACCGTTGTTTCCCCGTATTGCGGAACAGGTGGCCGCGACCGTCAGCCCCGGTCGCGTACAGGTCGAGGTGGCCGTCGTTGTCATAGTCGGCAAAGATGGCGAACGTCGCGCCGCCGGCCACGACGATCCCCGACTTGGCGGTCACGTCGCTGAACCGTCCTCGCTCGGCGTGCAACAACCGCGCGGCGAAGGCCGAAGCCGCCGCGTCCCATCGCGATGTAAACAGGTCATCCGTGCCGTCGCCGTCGTAGTCGCCGACCGCCAGCGCCGCGGGGGCGGCCCGCTCGCCGGAGGCGGACGCACGGCCGGCCGTCAATGCGAGGCCGAGCTCCGTGGTCACGTCGGCAAACGACACGGCGTCCCTGATGATTCCCCCGCGCGACATGGCGCGCTGCGCAACGTCGAAACCCGGGCTGAACGTGAGCACGGGGCGGCCCGCCATCGGGCCGTCGGGCCCCCTCAGGGTCGCGAGGCTCGCCTGATACGCGGGGGTGAGTTCGAGAGCCCGCCGAAATCGCAACAGCGGCCCGCGTGCGTCGGCCAGGTTGCCGGCGCGCAGCAGCGGCAGCGCCTTCGCAAACTCCATCATCGCTTCCTTCGGCGGTTCGGGTGGCAGTCGGCGAATCTCCTCGAGCGCGCGCGTGGCGCTGTCGGCCTGGCCCTGCGACGCGAACGCGTCGAGCAGGGCAAGGCGCACGGCGACGTTCGACGGTGCACCGCCGATGATGCGCCGGAGCAACCCGGTGCGCGTCGCGGAGCCGGCGGACGACGTGTCGAGCTGTGCGAGCGCGTACAGCGCGGCCGGATCGGCGGCGTCGGCGCGCGCCAGAATCGCGAGAATCGCGCGGGCATCAGCCGGACGTTCCTGCGCGATGTACACGCGGGCGAGGAGCAGCGCGACCGTCGTGCCTGCGGAGTCGAGTTCGCGAGCGCGAAGCGCCTGCGTCTCCGCCTCCTTCAATCGCCCGCCCCTGAGGTAGGTCAGGCCGAGGTTTGCGTAGCCGAGCGCCTCGTTGGGCGCGAGGTCCACGACCTGCTTGAATTGAAGTTCCGCCGAGTCGAGTCGGTCGGTCTGCAGGTAGATGAGTCCGCGTGTGCGTGCCGCCATGACGCTGGCCGCACTCGCAGCGCCCCCGGCGCCTTCGCGCGAGCAGCCGGTGGACACGGACACGGCCACGACGGCGAGTACTATAAAGAAGCGGTGCGGCAGCGCCTGGGTCATTCGCAATCCACGGGACGGGTGCGAGAACAGTAGGTTTGGGCGGAGCAAGCAGCAAGCACGTGCCGCGCGCGCGGGCGTTTCATTCCACGAGGTAGAGCGACATGCGACCGTCGGACGAGCTGCGGGCCGGCAAAGTGACCACGGACTGGACGGCCATCCTCGCGGTCATCGCCGTGGCGTTGACTGCCTCCATTGCCGGCATCGGCAACAACTTCGCGCAGGACGATCTCCCGTTGATTCTGGGGAACGTGCGCGTGCACGACCTCGGCAACTGGCGGGCGCTGCTCACGTCGCCCTTCTGGCCATCGCCGTATTCGCCCGATCTGTATCGCCCGCTCACGTCGCTGCTGCTGGCCGTCGAGTATGCGGTGGGGGCGGGGGCGCCCGTCGTCTTCCGCGTGGTCAGCTACCTCCTGCTCGCTGCGGTCAGCGTGCAGGTGTTCGCCCTGGGCACCCGGCTCCTGCCGCGCAACATCGCGCTGGCCGTTGCGCTGCTCTTTGCCGCTCATCCGGTGCATGTCGAGGCGGTCGCCCTCGGTGTGGGCCAGAGCGAACTGATCGTCGGCCTCATCGCGCTGCTCATGACGACGCGGTACCTGGACAAGCGTCGAAGCAATTCGCTGACTCGACGCGACTGGGCCATCCTCGGTGCGCTGTACATGGTAGCGAGCCTGGTGAAGGAGCAAGGGTTCGTGTTGCCTGGTCTGCTCGTCATCGTGGAACTCGTGTTCCTCGAGGGCGCTATTGGCGCACGAACTCGAAAGCTGGCGGGTGGCTATGCCTTTCTTGCGGCGGTCCTCGTGCTCGTGCTTGCCTTGCGCAGCCTCGCGCTGGGCGGCGAGTTGGCCGGGACGTTCACGGCGGAGGCGCTCGTCGGGCTCAGCATGTCGGGACGGGCGCTGACGATGCTGGGCGTCGTGCCTCACTGGGTACGCCTCCTCGCGTGGCCGGCGCACCTGCAGTCGGACTACTCGCCGCAGGAACTGGTTGCGTCCGTCGGTTTCGGCCCAGTCGAGGCCTTTGGACTTCTGCTCCTCGGCCTGGCGCTAGCCGCTGTTTGGTTTGGCCGGCGAAGCGCGCCCGTCGCGTCGTTCGGCCTCGCGTGGTGCGCCGTCGCGCTGCTGCCGGTGAGCAACGTGCTCGTGGCGAGCGGCGTCGTGCTGGCCGAACGAACGCTCTTTCTGCCGAGCATCGGGTTTGTGTTGGCGATTGGCGGGCTCGCCGCCACGTGGTGGCCGCGGGTCGTCGGCATGCAGCCCGCGATGAGCCGGTCGCTGGCGGCTGCCGGTGCGATGATTGTCGTACTGGGTGTCGCGCGGAGCATCGAGCGGCAGCGCGTCTGGCGGAACGAACCGTATTTCGCCATTCGGAGCGTGCAGGACGCGCCGCGGAGCTTCCGGGCGCAGCGTGCCTATGGCGACCTGCTCTTCGCGCTCGAGAGGCCCGTTCCCGCGGTGGAGGCATATCGGCGCGCCATCGACCTGTCGCCGCCCGCGCTGGCGTGGCGCGTGCGGAACAATCTGGCCCGATGGTTTCGACTCACCGGCGAGCGCAGGCTTGAGGTGGTAGAACTGCGGGCGAGCCTGGCCGCCGAGCCAGGGCAGGGGGACAGCCGCGGGTACCTCGTGGCGGCGCTGCTCGCAACGGGTGAGTACGCCAGCGCTGCGACCGAGGCCGACTCCGCGCTCGGGCGCGGGGGGTCGGCGACCATCTTTTCGCAGCTTCGCGCGCTGGCCGACAGTGCCGCGCGGGTGGGGGCGCCTCCGGGATCGATTCAGGTCGGCCTGACAGCCGGGGAGAGTCGCCCAGTCAGGTGATAATGAAGGGCTCTCGGTTGACACGCGAAGGCCTCCTCCCCAATATTGCCCCGTCCGATTTACCCGCACCTGTGACGGGACAGTCCCTGACCGGTCGCCGGTTTGTGACGCGAGTCACCTTGTCGGAGTAGAGCTTACGAATGGGTTCGGTTATCACCGTCACTGACGGTGAATGGTTTTTTTTGTGTGAGTTGCTGTGAGTGAGCTTGTGCTGCGGTCGTTGTACCCCGTTGCCCCCTCCACCGCGAGAGAGATGACAACCATGATGAAGCAGAGTCGTTCTATTGTAAGCCTGCTGACCTTGCTGGGAGCGCTGTTCGCGATTCCAACAGCCAGCGCCCAGGCGCAGAACGCGGTGATTACCGGCAAGGTCCGCTCGGACGTCGGCGCCCTGATTGAGGACGCCAACGTCGTCATCGTCGAGCTGGCGGTGTCGGTGCGCACGAACGCCGACGGCGCGTACTCCATTACCATCCCGGCCGCGCGCGCGCAGGGCCAGGCGGTGGCGCTGCGAGTGCGAGCCATCGGGTACACGCAGGGGGTCATCGGCATTCGCGTGACGCCCGGGCCGCGCACCTACGACTTCGAACTCAAGAAGGACATCAACCGCCTGAGCGAGGTGGTGGTGACGGGGTCGATTGAGGGCACGGAGCGTTCGAAGGTGCCGTTCAACGTCGGCCGCGTGTCGCAGGCCGAACTCGCCGTGCCGGCGCTCGATCCAATCCGTGCACTCGGCGGCAAGGTCGGCGGCCTGCGCATCGCGCAGTCGAGCGGCCAGCCGGGCGCAGAAACGCAGATCCTGATGCGCGGCCCGACGTCGATCAACGCCACGGGCCGCAGCCAGAGCCCGCTGATCATCGTCGACGGCGCCATCCAGCGCGTCGGCAGCCTCGACGAAATCGGCGGCCTCGACATCGAGTCGGTGGAAGTGGTGAAGGGTGCGGCCGGCGCGTCGATGTACGGTGCCACCGCCGCCAACGGCGTGATCATCGTGAAGACCAAGCGCGGCAGCGCCGTGGATCAGGTGCGGTGGACGTTCCGTACTGAGATGGGCATCACCGACGTGAACAGCCTGGACTACGGTCAGCCGATCAACCACCAGCTGCAGCTCGACGAGACCGGCAAGCGGTTCTGCGTGACGGGGGCCTCCGCCATTGCCTCGTGCTCGCGCACGCTGAACTGGATGAACGAGATCATGCGCATCAACAACGTGAATGCCGACACGGTCCGCACGCCGCAGAACGTCCAGTGGAACGCGGTGTCGGCGTCGGGCGGAGAACTGCTCAATCAGTTCCAGGCGAGCATCTGGCCGACCCGCTACTATGACAGCTTTGGTCAGGTGGCGACCTCCAACCCGATCTCGATCAACTCGATTGAGGCCGAGGGCCGGGCAGGAAGCGTCCGCTACTTCGTGAGCGGTTCCGCGACGAACGACCGTGGCGCCATCAAGGACCTAAACGGCCAGCAGCAGAAGCGCGCGCGCATCAACCTCGACTATGCACCGCGCAGCGACATGACCATGGCGCTGAGCATGCTGATCGACAGGTCGATCACCGACCAGCGCACCGGCGGTTCCTCGAATGGCGGCATCTTCGGCCAGATCCTGCGCGGTGCACCGGCGGGTACCGACTATCTCGCACGCGACACGCTGGGCCGGCTGCTCGTGCGCGGTGGCGGCGCCCCCCTCAAGGGTTCCGGCAACGGCGCGGGCACGCTCCTGTACGACACCGAGTATCTGGGGAACATGCGCACCGCGAACCGCATCCTCGGCAGTATGAGCACGACGTACACGCCGACGGACTGGATGACGTTCGAAGGGACGTTTGCCTACGACCAGCGCGCGCGCATCAGCACGTCCTGGCAGAAGAAGGGGTACCGCACGTTCACGGCGTCGTCGACGCAGAACAATGGCAACCAGCAGATGAGCAACTTCTGGCAGGAGGCCATGAACGCTCAGGTGTCGGCGACGGTTCGCCGTCAGTTCCGACCGGACCTGAGCGCGAAGCTTCAGGTCCGCGGCCTCTGGGACAATGACCATTCGATCGCCCAGGGCGAGGGCGGCGACGTCTTCGTCGTCAAGGACGTCTACACGATCAGCAACACCACGACGAACAAGACGGCGACGAGCAGTTCGTCTACGGTCAAGAACCTGGGCGCGATTGCCGGCGCCAATGTGGAGTACAAGGGGCGCTACATCCTCGACGGCACCTACCGTTACGACGGGAGCTCGCTCTTTGGCGCCGGTCACCGGTGGGCGCCGTTCGGCCGTCTTTCCGCCGTCTGGCGCATAGCCGAGGAGCCGTGGTACAAGCTCGACCAGATTTCGGACCTCCGGGTGCGCGCGTCGCGCGGCACCGCGGGCAACACCCCGAGCTTCACGGCGCAGTACGAGACGTACTCCTGCTCGGTCACCGGCTGTTCGCTGGGCCAGGCCGGCAACAAGAACCTCCGGCCCGAGACGACGACCGAAACGGAAGTCGGCATCGACTTCACGCTGTTCGACAAGGTCGGCTTCGAGATCACGAACGCCAACTCGTCCACCAAGGACCAGATCCTCAACGTGTCGACGCCGTCGTCGCTTGGCTTCGCCAACCAGTGGCAGAACGCCGGTTCACTCGCGAACCACACGTGGGAAATCGCGATGAACCTGCCGCTCATCAACAAGCGCGACATGCAGTGGAGCCTGCGCGGCACGTATGACCGGACGCGCACGAACATCACCGACCTGGCCGTGCCGGAGTACTTCACGGCTGCCGGCAACGGCCTGCAGGGCGCACTGAGCTTCTTCCTGATGTCGGCCCGCCGCGACATCCAGGACGGCGCTCCGGTGAATCGCTTTGGCAACATCTGGGGCCGCCGGTTCTACAAGGGGTGCGGCATGCTGCCGGCCTCGGTGAAGGGCAACTGCGGCAGCGGCAAGGATTTCCAGGTCAACGACCAGGGCTTCGTGGTCTGGGTCGGCGCCGGGAACACGACGAAGGACGGCATCACCAAGAATCTCTGGCAGACCAAGCTGTCGGCGGCCAACTCGCCGTGGAACTACGGACTGTACTGGGGCAACCCGATTGTCGACCGCCCGCTCCGCGGTGAGAAGAACGAGGGCGTAGGCACGCTGCACATCCTCGGCCACACGCTGCCGGACTTCCGCACGGCGTGGAGCAGCAACTTCAGCTACAAGCGGTTGACGCTGTACGCACTGATCGATGCGACCATCGGCTTCCAGATCAACAACCAGGGCGAAGGATGGGGCCTGTTCGACCTCAACTCGCACAACTTCGACCAGGCTGGCGCGTCGGTCGAGACGGCCAAGCCGGTCGGGTACACGTGGCGCGCGGGTGGATCGGAAGGCGTCGGCGTTGGCGGTCTCTACGACCAGCTCGGACCCAACAACTACAACGTGGAAACCGGTTCATACGCGAAGGTGCGCGAGGTGAATGCGTCGTACCACATCGGACGCATTGGCGGCGTCGGTGACTGGTCGGTGGCGGTCGTCGGGCGCAACCTCTTCACCTTCACGAACTACAGCGGCTACGACCCCGAGACGGGCGCGACCGGTGGCCAGGCAGGAAATGGGCTGATCAGCCAGATCGACGCATTCGGCTTCCCGACGCTCCGCACGTTCTCGTTCTCCGTCACCACGCGCTTCTAGGAGCCGATCGCAATGATTCGCAATATTCTGAGGTACGCGGCGGTTGCCGGCGTGGTCGGCCTGCTGGCCTGCACCGACGAGCA
>CAYHCW010000098.1:0-8305 GCA_964355025.1 uncultured Gemmatimonas sp.
TGCGTCTTCTCCAGAAATGGGAAGGGCGTTGATTCAAGAGATGGCCGCCGGCCCGACGTCGGGGCACGCGCGGATGGCCTTATGTAGCCGCTCGGACGCCATTCGTCAAACGCCCGGACCCCACCGAGGGGCCAGCGCGGGCGTTGCCTACTCCTGCCCCATCCGGCGCTTCAGTTCCTCGAGCCGGGCCGTGGCGTCCGCGTCCTTCTCGGCGCGTGCTCGCTGGCGGTGCATGGCATCGAGTTCGGAGGACAGTTTCGCGTCATCCGGCAATCCGAGTTCCTCGTCGGTCGGTCCGCGCGTCGTCCCTGCCGGCGCGCCGCCGGCCGCACCCGCGCCCACGCTGCCCGCGCCGGCCGATGCGGCCTTGAGCTGCACGAGCATCTCGTCGTAGTCGCGGCGCGCCAGCGCGGCCTCGGCGTCCTGCGCCTCGAGCTTTCGCTCCAGCACGGCGATGCGTTCGGCGTGCTGCCCCTCGAACTTGCCCGCGAGCGCCACGGTCTCGGCGTCCTGAATGCCCTCCGCCAGGCCCCGGCGTCGAGCAGCCGTCTCCAGCCCCTGCCGCTCGGCCTCCAGCTTGCGCCGCGTGATCGTCACGCCTTGCTCGAGATCCTCGACCCCGAGCTTGGCCAGCACCAGCGCCTGTTTCATTCCGTTGATCACGTTGCGACGGTCGCCCGGGTGGACGCGGCCGCCCAGCAAGTCATCGATGGTGGAACGCAGCGATTCGAACACGAGAGTGCGGGAAATGGGTTGACGACGCGAGCGCCCCGTGCGTGCCGGGTGCGCCACCCCTAATCTTACGTTACTTCCCCGCGCCGGTTCCGACTATTGCCCCACCCGCTCGTCGCACTCTCCGCCACTTCGGTGCCACCCGCCGGACCCCGTCACCCCGCGCGCTTGCGCGTGCGCGTGAACGACGCCTACGTGCGTGCCCTGCAGGCCGCGGGCATGGTGCCGCTGATCGTCCCGCCCAGCCTCGATGACGACGAGGCGCGAGCGCTGGTGCACGGAGTGGCCGGCATTGTGCTCTCCGGCGGCGAGGACGTGGACCCCGCGATGTACGGGGCGAGCCGCCACCCAGCCACGCAGGACTCGCACGGCGGACGCGACGCCACCGAGCGCGCGCTCGTCCTCGCCGCGCGCGACGCCGGGCGCCCGCTCCTCGCCATCTGCCGTGGCCTCCAGATGCTGAACGTCGCGCTCGGCGGCACGCTCGTGCAGGACCTGCCATCCCAGCGCCCCAGCGACATCCGGCACGCCCGCAATGACGCCAGGAACCAGCGCGTGCACGCCATCACCGTGCAGCACGGCTCGCGTCTGGCCGCCGCACTGGGCACCACGCAGTTTGACGCCAACTCGATGCACCACCAGGCGGTCGATCGGCTCGCCGAGGGACTGCGCGCCACCGCGCACGCGAGCGACGGCATCATCGAGGGGGTGGAAACCGCGAACGACGACTGGTGGGTGCTCGGCGTGCAGTGGCATCCCGAAGAGCTCGTCGGCGATGCGAAGCCGTTCGACAGAGGGATCTTCGCGGCGTTTGCGGCGCAGTGTGAATCGACGCAGGTGATAGGTGATAGGTGATAGGTGGTAGGTGGTAGGTGGTAGGTGGTTTCACCCCGTCTCTCCTCACCCCACCCACACTCCTCCCCCCTCACCTGCACCCCGCACCCCGAACCCCTCACCCGCTCCGCCACCCCGCACCCCGCACCATATTTGCAGTGTGCGAATTCTCCACCTCGACTCCGGCCGTGACTGGCGCGGTGGCCAGCGGCAGGTCTTCCTGCTCGCCGCCGCCCAGCGCGACGATGGCCACGAACCGCTCGTGGTCGCCGCGCCGCATTCGCCGCTCGCCGGGCGGCTGAAGACGCTGGGGATCGCCAGCGCCGCCGTCGAAATGCGGGCCGACCTCGACCTCTTCGCGATGCGCCGCGTGCGCCGGCTCGTCACCAAGTGGCAGCCCGACATCGTGCACGCGCACGACGCCCGCGCCCACGCCATTGCCCTCGGCGCGCTCGTCGGCGCCCAGGTGCCGCTCGTCGTGACGCGCCGCGTGCCGTTTACGCCGAAGGGGCGCCTCAAGTACGGATCGCGCGTCGCCCACTTCATCGCCATCAGCCGAGCCGTGCAGGGCGCCCTCGTGCGCGGCGGCGTGGCCGCGTCGCGCAGTTCCGTCGTCTACTCAGGCGTGCCAGCTCCCACCCCGGGCACCGCGCGTGATTGGCGCCGGGAGGCCGGATGGCCGGCCGACACCCTGCTCTGCGGGGTGGTGGGCGCGATGACCGCGGAAAAAGGAGTGGCCCGGCTCACCGACATCGCGGCGGCCATCGCCCCCAGCGTGCGCGAGACGCTGCGACTCGTCCTGCTGGGCGGCTCGGCCGTGGGCGCCGACTCGTTTGGCGGAGTCACCGCGTACCGCGCCGGCTTCGTCGATGCCATCTACGACGCCATGGCGGGGCTCGACATGCTCTGGCATCCGTCTGGGGCCGAGGGGCTCGGCACCGCCGTGATTGACGCGATGGCGCTCGGGGTGCCGCCCGTGGCCTTTGCCACCGGCGGGCTGGTGGAACTGGTGGAATCGGGCGTGTCGGGCCTGCTCGCCCCGCCCGAAGACACCCGCGCCTTCGCCGGCGACGTCGAACGGCTGGCCATCGACGGCGGCCTTCGCCAGCGGCTCGCGGCGGGTGGGCGCGCGCGCGCTGCACAGTTCGACGTGCGGCGCATGGTCGACGGCACGAGCGCCGTATACCAGGCCGTCCTCGGACCTTCAGCGGCGGCGACAGGGTACGCCCCGTAGACGGACGCCACGCCGTTCCGATAGCTTTCGGGTTGGCGCATCTTTCTGGCTCCTCCTGACGCCCCCGTGCTCTACATCTGCATCCCCTCGCACAACGAAGCGCCCACCATCGGCGTGCTGCTCTGGAGAATCCGCAAGGTCTTCCAGGACTATTCGCGCGAATACGAGATCATCGTATACGACGACGCCAGCACCGACGACACGACCGCCGTGCTCGCCCCCTACCACAAGGTGCTGCCGCTGACGGTCCTCCGCGGCGAGGGCCGGGTGGGGTACGCCGGCGCGCTCGATGCGCTCTTTCGCGCCGCGGCGCAGCGCACGCGCTATCCGCGGCGCGATGCCGTGGTGGTGATGCAGGCCGACTTCACCGACCAGCCTGAGCATCTTCCGGAGCTCGTGAAGCGCTTCGAGGGCGGCGCGGACATCGTGGTCGCCGAGAGCACGCCGGGGAGCTCCGATCCCGAGCCCGTGCGCCGGCTCGCCGCCTGGGCGCGACGCGCATCGCACATCTGGCTGGTGCGGCCGGAGCTCACCGTGCCGGGCATCGCCGATCCGTTCGGGAGCTTCCGGCTGTTCCGGATCACCGTCGTCCGCGACATCGTGCGTGCCGCGGGCAGCGCGCGCATTGCCGCGGGCCCCGTGCGGGTCGCGAATCTCGAGCTCCTGCGTCGGGCGGCGAGCCTGGCGCGCCGAATCGAAGCCGTCGCCGTTGCGCCGCGCTACGACATTCGCCCGCGCCCCACCCGGGTGCAGCTGTGGCCCGACCTCAAGGCGATCCTCCGCGCCGGCTGGGCGGCCCGGAAGCGACGCGCGACCGCCACGGCGTGAACCGCGCCGCAGGTGCGCTGCTCGGCGCGCTCGGCGCGCTCGCGCTGCTGTGCGCGTCGCCTTCGGCGGACGGGCTTTCCGCCCAGTCGACGGCGCTTCCGGCCGACGCCACCCAGGTGCCGTGGACCGTCGGTGAGCGCTTCCGCTACGACGTCAAGTTCGGGTTCATCAAGGCGGGCAGCGCCGAGATGCTGGTCGCCGGCGTGGAGACGGTGCGCGGCCGCGCCGCGTGGCATGCCCGCTTCACTGTGCGCGGCGGCTACCTCGCGCTGCGGGTCGACGACGTCCTCGAGACCTGGATGGACGCCGTGACGCTGTCGTCGCTCCGTTTCTCGCAGGACTTCAGCGAAATTGGTCGTGACCGCCAAAAGCTGTTCGACATCTTCCCCGAACGCGGCACCTACATCCAGCACGGCAAGCTGGAAAAGCCGTCGGTTCCGGCGCCGCTCGATGATGGATCGTTCCTCTACTTCATTCGCACCGTGCCGCTGGTCGTGGGCCAGACCTACGAGTTCAACCGGTACTTCATCCCCGATCGCAACCCGGTGAAGGTGCGGGTCCTGCGCCGTGAACGCATCAGCGTCCCGGCCGGCACGTATGAGTGCATCGTGCTGCAGCCCATCATCAAGACCAAGGGCATCTTCTCGGAGAATGGCCAGGCCGAGATCTGGCTGACCGACGACCCGCTGCGCATCATGGTGCAGATGAAATCCAAGCTCCCGTTCGGCTCGCTCAATCTTTACCTGCGCACCGTCACCGGAACGGCCGCGCCGGAGGCGGCCAAGTGACCACGCCCCGCGAGGCCGACCTGTCGAAGGTGCGCACGATCCCGGTGGCCACGCGGCCCAACAAGGTGCGGGCCGAGGAATTCGCGGCCGCGCCGGCCGATGATCGTTCGTTCGCCGCGTTCGTCCATTCACTCCCCGACGTCCTCAAGGCCCGGGACTTCCGCGCCGTCGTCGACGCCGTCGTGCGTGCCGCGCGCTCCAAGCGCGCCGTCATCGTCATGCTGGGCGGTCACGTGGTGAAGACGGGCATCGGGCCCCTGCTCGTGGACCTGATGCGCCGCGGCATCGTGACCGACATCGCCATGAATGGCTCGGCCGTCATTCACGATTACGAGATCGCGCGATTCGGTGCCACCAGCGAGGACGTGGCGACGGGCCTGCGCGACGGCACGTTTGGCATGGCCGAAGAGACCGGACGCGGGCTCAACGAGGCGTTCACCACCGGCATGGCCAGTGGCTGGGGAATGGGGGAGAGTGCCGCGCGGGCGCTCGCCGCACTGCCGTCGCTCGCACACCCCGAACTGAGCGTGCTCCTGCAGGCCTGGCAGTTGGGCGTGGGCGTCACCGCGCATGCCGCGCTGGGCGCCGAGATCATCCACCAGCATCCGTCGGCAAACGGCGCGGCCATCGGCGACACCAGCCATCGCGACTTCCGGCGCCTCGCCGCCAGCCTCGAGCGGGTGCACGACGGCGGCGTGGTGCTCAACTGCGGCAGCGCCGTGATCATGCCCGAGGTCTTCCTGAAGGCGCTCAGCGTTGCCCGCAACCTGAACGCCGGCCGGCCCACCGACTTCGTCACGTGTGACATCGACATGCAGCGCCACTACCGGCCGCACGTGAACGTCGTGCAGCGCCCCACACTGGAAGGCGGCGCCGGCTACGAGCTCACGGGGCACCACGAGCTCATGCTGCCACTGCTCACCTGGGCGATCGTCGAGCAGCTAGCAGCTAGCCGCTAGCCGCTTTCGGCTGGCAAACGAGAGAGGGGCGCGAATGCCGGGTTCGCGCCCCTCTTTCAACTATCTCCCATCAACGATCTACTTGTCGCTGAACTTCTCCTCGATGCTCTTGGCGACGTCCGGCAGGAAGAGCCGCATGATGAAGTAGATGACCGCGCCGACGATCGCGATGCGCAGCGCCCACCCCAGCAGCACGAAGAACAACCCGAACAGGACGCCGAACACCCCAAAGAAGAGCTTGAGGGCGAACAGGCCCAGCAAGGCGATGGCGCCAATCCCAAAGATGGTACGCAGCATGAGAACCTCGGTGCGAGTGCTGTCTGCTCTACGAGCCAGCGCCCGCCGGGGTTTCACGGCGACCTCGCGCCGGGTGTGGCGCCGAAAACTTGGCTAACGATGGGCGCGGCACCAGATAATTACGCTAACCCTTCAACAGCTTTTAGAGGGTTACTACCTCTGGCTACCGCACAGGATTACCGCTACGTTCCCCTTCTCGCACCGGACCGTCCGGTGCGGCCTCTCCCGTGGGCCCAGAACGAGCATGAGCGAGACTCTCTACCAGATATTGGGACGCCATCGCAACGAGCCGCTCCCTGAGCGGAAGCCGTCCTGGCTGAGAGTGAAGGCGCCGGGGGGAGGCAACTACCTCCACCTGAAGAACCTCATGCGCGACCTGGACCTGAATACGGTCTGCGAAGAGGCCCACTGCCCAAACGTCGGCGAGTGCTGGGAGCACGGCACCGCCACCTTCATGATCCTCGGCGACGTCTGCACGAGAAACTGCGCCTACTGCGCGGTCGCCCACGGCCGACCGCCCAAGTTCGACGCGGCGGAGCCGTCGCGCGTGGCCGAGGCGGCCCGCAAGATGAACCTGCGTCACGTCGTCCTCACCTCGGTGGATCGTGACGACCTCCCCGACTTCGGCGCCTGGGCCTTTGCCGAGACGGTCCGCCTGATCAAGGCCGACAACCCGGACACGTCGGTGGAATGCCTGGTCCCGGACTTTCAGGGCAACGAATCGTCCATTCGCGCGGTGCTCGACGCCGGCCCCGACATCTACAATCACAACACCGAGACAGTGCCTCGCCTCTACAAGAAGGCGCGCCCCGGCGGGCGGTATGAGCGCGTGATGGAGATCTTCCGCACCGCCAAGCGCCTCGCGCCGCACATTCCCACCAAGTCCGGACTCATCGTGGGCATGGGCGAGACGAACGAGGAAGTGCTGGAGGTCATGAAGGACCTGCGGGCGGTGGAGGTCGACATCCTGACCATCGGGCAGTACCTGCGGCCGTCCAACGATCACATCCTGCTCGACCGCTACGTCACGCCCGAGGAGTTCCGCTGGTTCTACCAGCAGGGCATGGCGCTCGGATTCCGCCACGTCGAGTCTGCCCCTCTCGTCCGTTCGAGCTATCACGCCTGGGAGCAGGTCCAGGCGGCGGGCGTCCAATAACCACCGCCATGGCCACCAGAAAGAAGATTGACGCCAAGACCGCCAGCGACCCGGCGCTCGACCGCGAGATGCTGCACTCGATGCTCGTCCAGCGCCGCTTCGAGGAGAAGGTCGGCGAGGCGTACGCGCTGGGCAAGATCGGCGGCTTCTGCCACCTCTACATCGGGCAGGAAGCGGTCTCCACCGGCATCATCGGGCAGCTGCGCCCCGACGACTACGTCATCGGCACCTACCGCGATCACGGCCAGGCACTGGTGCGCGGAGTGACCCCGCGGGCCGTGATGGCCGAGCTCTTCGGGCGCATTGACGGCTGCTCGCACGGCAAGGGCGGGTCGATGCACATGTTCGACCGCCACACGAACTTCCTCGGCGGCCACGGCATCGTCGGTTCGCACGTGCCGCTGGCCGCCGGCGTCGGCTTCGCCATCAAGTACCGCGGCGGCGACCAGGTGATTGTCTGCTTCATGGGCGATTCGGTGGTCAACATCGGCGCGTTCCACGAGGCACTCAACATGGCAGCCCTCTGGAAGCTGCCGTGCCTCTTCGTCATCGAGAACAACCGGTACGGCATGGGCACGCCCGTCGAGAAGGCGGCCGCCGTCGACGACCTCTCCAAGCGGGCCGACGGCTACACCGGGATGGACGGCATCGTCATCGACGGGATGGACGTGCACGCGGTGCGCAGCGCCGCGGCCGCAGCCATCGAGCGCGCCCGCACCGAGTCACTGCCGTCGCTGCTCGAGGTGCGCACCTATCGCTTCCGCGGGCACTCGATGTCCGCCGCGGTGAGCGGCACGTACCGGCCCAAGACGGAGCTCGACGAGTACACCAAGCTCGACCCGGTTTTCGCACTGAAGGCCAGCATGGTGGCCGCCGGCTCGTTCACGGACAAGGACTGGGATGCGATGGAGCACGAGGTCGCCGCCATCGTGCAGGACGCGTGGGACTTTGCCGACCAGAGCCCCGAACCGCCGCCGGCGGCGCTGTATGAGGACGTTCTCGTGGACACGACCAGCTGATGCCGATCATTACCTACCGCGAAGCCCTGAACCAGGCGCTGCGCGAAGAGATGGCCCGCGACGACCGCGTCTACCTCATGGGTGAGGAAGTCGGCGTCTACAACGGCGCCTACAAGGTCTCCAAGGGTCTGTTGGAGGAATTCGGCGAGAACCGCGTCGTCGACAGTCCGATTGCCGAACTGGGCTTCGCCGGCATCGGTGTGGGCTCGGCCATGGCCGGCCTGCGCCCCGTCATCGAGTTCATGACGTGGAACTTCGCCCTGCTCGCCATTGACCAGGTGGTGAACTCGGCGGCCAAGATGCTCTATATGTCGGGCGGACAGTTCAACGTGCCCATCGTCTTCCGCGGCCCCAACGGGGCGGCGCTGCAGCTGGGCGCGCAGCACTCGCAGGCCTTCGAGAGCTGGCTGGCGCACATCCCCGGCATCAAGGTGGTGTCGCCGGGCACGCCGTACGAC
>CAYHCW010000099.1:0-8258 GCA_964355025.1 uncultured Gemmatimonas sp.
TGATCTTCGCCGATGCGCTCACGCGGTCGTGGAAGCAGGTGATCAACTTCCGTTCACTGCTCACGACCGGCGAGATGCGCGTCGTGCGCGCGGTGCAGCCCAGCATCACGCACACCCCGGTGGCCGACGAACTGGCGCTGCCGGATCTCGAGGGGCTGGTGCGCGACGAGCGCGGCGTGCGACTCGCGCGCGAGCAGGACGACTGACCGACCCCATGTTGCCGTTTGACCTGTCGCGGCGGCTGCCGGGACCCAGCCTCCTGCTCGACGCGCCGGGCGTCGTGCTCGAGGTGCCGTCGGCGTTCGCCGAGGCGGCCGCGGTTGCGCGCTGGGGTGCGCGCGTCGTCGACATGCGACGACTGCTTGGCTGGCCCGCGGCAGCGATCGTCGCACGCACGCACTCCACCGGTGCCACGCTTGGCTTCGAAGCACCGGCGGAGTGCCTGCTTACCGCCACCGAAGTCAATGAATGGGCCTGGCTGGGGGCCATCGAGGTTCCCGAGTCGTGGCCGACGCCGCAGGGCCCCGCGCAGGCGGTGCACGACGCCGCGGCGTCGCTGCCGCTGATGCGGCATCTCGCGTCCATCGAGCCCCCGCTGCACTTCAGCGAGCTGCTCGCGGCAGCGAGTGCACACGGCGTGCCCACGTACTGGGACGACACCGAGTGCACGATCGGCGGCGGGCGCTGGTCGCGCTCGTGGCCGCTCGACGCGCTGCCGCCGGCTGCCGCGGTGGAGTGGGACAGCCTGCAGGGCGTGCCGACGGCGCTCGTCAGCGGATCCAATGGCAAGACGACGACCGTGCGGCTCCTCGCCGCCATGTGCGCCGCGCACGGCTGGCACACCGGCTATTCGAGCACCGACGGTGTGCGCGCGGACGGGGTGGCGCTCGAGGAGGGAGACTGGGCAGGGCCCGCCGGCGCGCGCGTGGCACTGCGCGACCCGCGCGTCGAGGCCGCCGTGCTCGAGACGGCGCGCGGTGGCATCCTGCGCCGCGGCCTCGCCGTCACCGGTGCGCGCACGGCCGTGATCACCAACATCCAGCTCGATCACTTCGGCGAGTACGGCATCGACGATCTCTCGGCGCTGGCCGCGGTGAAGATGGTCGTGGCCAAGGGCCTGGCGATCGACGGCGTGCTGGTGCTTAACGCCGATGACCCGCACCTCGTGGCGGCGGCCACCGCGTGGCTTGGCACGACTGCGTGGTTCTCGCTCGACGCGCAATCGCCGGTCATCGCGGCCGCGCGCCAGGCGGGCACGCCCTGCGCGCTGCTCGGTGCAGACGGCTCGCTGGCACTGTCGGCCCGGGGCGAGACCTTTGTGCTGGGCGAGGCCGCGCAGCTTCCACTCACGGTCGGCGGACTTGCGCTCTACAACGTGGCCAATGCGCTGGGCGCCGCGCTGGCGGCGCAGGCGATGGGCATCAGCGTCGCGACCATTGCCGAAGTGCTGGCTCGGTTCGGCGCGGCGCGCACGGACAATCCGGGCCGGCTGACGCAATGGATGGTGGGTGGCGCGACGGTCCTGCTGGACTATGCGCACAACCCCGAGGGCATCGCGGGCCTGCTGGCCGTGGCCCGGGCACTGTGCGGCCCTGAGGGCCGGCTGCTCGTGCTGCTCGGGCAGGCGGGCAATCGCGAGGACACCGCCGTGCGGGAGTTGGCGCGGGTGGTGGCCGCCGCGCGTCCCGCGGCGGTCGTCCTCAAGGACATGGAGGGCTACATGCGTGGGCGCGCCGCGGGCGAAGTGCCGGCCATCCTTGCCGACGAGCTGCGTGCGTGCGGCGTGCCGGCTGACGCGATCGAGACGGAGCTCGACGAGGTCAGGGCGGCGCAACGCATCGTTGGCATGGCGCGTTCCGGCGATGCAGTCGTGCTTCCAGTGCACGCGCGCGCGGCGCGGGATGCGGTCACGCGCTGGCTCGATGGCCAGGCCGGCGGCGATCCCGGCCGCTAGGGGTGTCGGCGTTCCGGCGGTGGCGATTCCGCCGCTGGAATCGTAGTTTCGCTTGAGCGTGTGTTATACAGATTTCCACTCCAACCAAGGGTCCCTCGCATGCGGAGATTTGCCAGTCAACTGCTCGCGGCTGTTTGCCTGCTGACAGTGCTCACCGTGAGTGCCGTTGCGCAGAATACGATTACGCTCGTCGGCATCGTGAAGGCCGATGGCCAGCCGCTTGCGGACGCCCAGGTGCTGGTCGTCAACACGGCGACGCAGGAGACGGCCCGCACGGTCACGCGTGCCGGCGGTGAGTTCCGCGTCCTCGGCCTGTTCACCGGCGAGTATGCGGTGACGGTGCGCGCCATCGGTTACAAGCCGGCGGGCCAGAAGGTGCTGCTCAGCATCGGCCAGCGCGCCCGGCTGGAGTTCACGATGGAAAAGGGCGTCTCCGAACTGGCGGCGCAGACCATCGTCGGAGAGCGCGTGAAGCAGGTGGAAGTGCAGCGCCTCTCGGTGTCGGCGCCGGTGATGCGTCAGGAGATCGAGAACCTCCCGCTCAACGCGCGCGGCCTGATGAACCTCGCGGGCATCGTCCCGGGCATCAAGACGTACGCGCCGCAGTCGGGCCGTACCCTGCCCTCGGCCGGTGGAGCTCCTGACCTGCGCTTCTTCAACGTCTACGTTGACGGCGTGGAGATGAAGAGCCTGTACAACGGCAACATCGTCGGCCTCGGGCAGACGGGATCGCCGCTGCCGCAGGAGGCGCTGGAGCAGTTCCGCGTCTTCGTCAACCCTTATGACGCCGAGTACTCGCGTGCCGGGTCGTACGTGATCTCCACCGAGAGCCGCCGCGGCACGAACACGTGGGAAGGGTCGGCATTCGGCTTCCTGCAGAACAAGCCGATGATCACGCAGAACGCGTTCCAGACGAAGGTGCCGGACTTCAACCGCCAGCAGCTGGGCTTCAACCTCCGTGGCCCGCTGCAGAAGGACAAGCTGTTCCTCGCCGCCAGCTATGAGCTGACGAACACGGCGTTCTACCTGGACGTGAACCCGGTGAGCGGCCCGTGGTCGCAGTACAAGGGATCGTTCCTCGCCCCCAACAAGAACCACACGCTCTTCTCGCGCCTGACGTACGTGCAGAGCCCGAAGTTCACATACGACGCCATGGTCTCGGCGCGCTACCTCGATGGCGAGGGCAACTTCGGCGGCCGCACGTCGCAGAATGCCGGCATCTCGCAGAACTACGACATCTACACCGCGCAGCTGCGCCAGCGCTACCTCAAGGAGGGCGGCAACTTCGTGAACGAGGCCAGCCTGCAGCTGGTGAGCTGGAGCCACAACGAGGCGCCGCTCAACCCCGGTCCGCAGTTCACGTACCCGGGCATCATCTTCGGCACCAGTGGATTCCCGCTGATCCTGAAGGAGCTGCACGCCCGCGTCGTCGACCGCGCCACGTGGAGCATCGACAACGCGTCGGGCTCGCACACCATCAAGGCCGGCGTCGAGCTGAGCAGCATCACGGCCAACCAGGACTTCGCGAACAACGCCAATGGCACGTTCACGTTCCTCACCGACACGTCGTCGCTGCCGTACCTCGCCAACATCGCCGTCGGCTACACGAACCCCAACAGCACCGAGGACGCCAAGGCGAGCGCCGCCGGCATCTCGACGGGCATCTACCTGAACGACGAGTGGCGGCTGAAGGACAACTTCACGCTGAGCCTTGGCCTGCGCCACGACGCCGAGCTCAACACGATGAACAACAAGTACACCGTGCCCTGGGCCAGCGACACCACGATGCAGCGGCTGGCGTCGAACGGTGGCGCGCTCGCCGGCTACCTGAACCGCGGCGACCGCAAGAACCAGCTCGGCAACATTTCGCCGCGCATCTCGTTCTCGTGGGATCCCACCAGGCAGAACCGGACCTTCGTGCGCGGTGGACTCGGCATCATCTATGACCGCGTGACGAGCTTCATGGGCTTCCAGGAGCGCAAGAACTCGACGTGGCGCGTGTACAACTTCACGTTCAACAACACCACCAACCTGCCCACCAAGGACCCGGCCGTCCTGCGGCAGCGCGTGATCGCCGGCCAGTCGGGTTCGCCGGCGCCGATCCTGATGAAGCAGGACATGCAGACGCCGAAGAACCTCCAGATGTCGCTGGGCATCGGCCACCAGTTCAACGACCAGTTCGGCGTGAACGTGGACTATGTGCGGCAGCACCTGACCAACCTGTACGTCCAGCGGAACCCGAACTACACCGACAAGTCGGTGACGCCAAGCGCGCGCAAGCTCACGCCGCGCTTTGGCGACATCATCCTGTGGGATGACATCGGCGAAGCCTGGTACTCCGCGTTCCTCGTGTCGTCCACGTACCAGCGCAACAAGACGCGCGTGAACCTGGCGTATACGCTCGCCTGGTATCAGGGCAACTTCGACACCGCGGCGCTCCCGAATTTCGCGCTGCCGTTCCTCTTCAACCGCCAGCGCACCACGGGCGACGAGCGTCACCGCCTCGTGCTCTCGACCGTCACGCCGATCGCCTTCGGATTCAACGGCTCGGTCATCGCGACGGTGGCCAGCCCGCGTCCGTTCACGAGCATCGACGGCCGCGACATCAACCTCGACAACATCACCGGCGACGACTTCACGGGCGGCACGACGACCAAGTCGGGCATCCGCACCGTGATGCCGACCAACGCGTTCCCGAACTACTACCGCACGGTGGATTTCCGCCTGACGCGGCAACTCTACAACCTCAACGGGAAGAAGCTCTCGTTCTCGGCCGAGGTCTTCAACGCGTTCAACTGGTACAACAAGCTGTCGTTCGGCGGCACGCAGTTCACCGCCACTGGCACGGCGGTGCCGACGTACGGCGTCCCGACGGGCGCCTACGCAGCGCGCCAGATGCAGGCGGGGATGCGCCTCGACTGGTAGGGGGCCCCGCTGGCACCACACAGCGAGGACGGGGGTCGGCCACGAGTGTGGCCGGCCCCCGTTGCCGTCCCTGGAGTTATGGGGCGGCGTTCATCAGGTCGGCGAGCTTCCGCACGGTGGTGACGTTGCGAAAGGTCGCCGGCACGCCGAGTGCCTTCTCGAAGCGCGCCAGCGAGAACTTCGAGTCGGCGGAGCGCACGCGGCAGCGCCAGTGGAGTTCGCGGGCGTTGACGGCGAAGTCGTCGGTGGCTCCGCTGAACGCCTGCACCGCGCGCCGCTCGGCGGTCGTCAGGGCGCGTGGGAGGAAGCCGACGTAGCGCGTGTCGGTGTGAGCCACGTCGTCGAAGGGCGCGTGACCGGCGGCGGCCGCCATTTCCGCCGGGGAGCGCAGGAACGTCTCCACCGGGTAGCCGAGGGCGTCGTGCAACGCGCGGGCGATCCGCTTCTCGAGCGCCGGCGCGGCCCCGGCGCGCGCGGTGAACAGCACGTTGCCGCTGGCGATGAACGTGGAGACGCCGGTGAAGCCGAGCGCCTCGAATTGCGCGCGCAGCACGTCCATCTTGACGACGTGACCGCCGACGTTAATGGCGCGCAGGAGGGCGACGTAACGGGCCATGGGCCGAGGGACCTGTGCAAGGGTTGACCGCGGGAGAGCGCGGGGGGAAGTTCACTCCATGTCCCTGTCGTTCGCCAGCCGCCCGTCGCTCGTGGCCCTGTTCGCCGTGCTCGCGCTGCCGGCCATCGCCGCGCCCGCGCTGGCGCAGTCGCCATATCGCTTCGTGACGGTGCGCGTGACCGACGAAGGGACGCAGGCGCCGCTGCCCGGGGTGCGCGTGACGGTGCAGGGAATCACTGATCGCGAGTGGAGCACCGACGCGCGGGGCGGCGCGCTGCTGGCGGTAGCGCGCGGATCGCGCGCCGTGCTGCAGTTGCGGCGCATCGGCTACCTGCCGGTCACGTTGCGGAGCGCGGAGAGCAGCGACTCGTCGGAAATACTTGTCGTGATGACGCGTGCCGCCCAGACGCTCGACACCACGAAGGTCGTCGGCGACGCGAGCTCGCCGATGCTCGCCGGCTTCGAGGGGCGCCGGATGCGTGGTGCCGGCTCGGCGACGTTCATCACGCGCGAGCAGATCGACAAGCAGCTGGCCATCCGCACCATCGACGTCGTGCGCCGGGCCATGGGCACGCGGGTGATCGACAGCAGCGGCGTGCTGCTGGTGGCGTCGTCGCGCGGGAGCAAGGCGGTCATCGGCGGCGGGGCGGCGGGCAGCAAGGGCGGCAAGGGCGGCTTCGACCTCGCCCCGTGCATCATGCGCGTGGCCGTGGACGGGCTGATCCGCGAGACGGGGTTCTCGCTCGACGAAATCGGTCCCACCGAGCTCCACGGCGTGGAGGTGTATCCCGGGCCGGCGACGATCCCTGCCGAGTTCGGGGGGATGCGCAAGGACGCCTACTGCGGCCTCGTGATGATCTGGACGCGGCGCGGCCCGTAACGGCGGCGCCCGTAGCGCCGCCGCCGTTCCGGGGTCACATTCAGCGCGCCTCCACCCCCGAGCCGATGAGCGCACCCGCGACCGCCGTCCCCGCCGTTCCGCGCACGCCGCACGTCATCCATCGACGCTCCGTGGTCTCGTGGGTGCTGTATGACCTTGCCAATACCATCTTCTCGATGGGCGTGGTCTCGATGTACTTCTCGCTGTACATCCGGAGCGAGGTTGGCCCCCAGCGCGCGGACTCCGCGTACGGGCTCATCACCGCCGTCTCCATGGGGATCATCTTCGTCATCTCGCCAATGCTGGGGGCGATGACCGACCGCGCGCGGCGGCGCATGCCGTTCCTCATGTGGAGCACGCTGGCGTGCGTCACGCTCACCGCGCTGCTGGGCCGCGCCGAGTACCGCGTGACGCTGCTGCTGTTTGTCGTGGCCAACGCCGCATACCAGGCCGGCCTGCAGTTCTACGACGCCATGCTCCCCGAGGTGAGCACCGAGGAGAATCGTGGGCGCATCAGCGGCATCGGCATCGGCATCGGCTACCTCGGCTCGTTCGTGGCGGTCGGCCTCGGCATGTACTATGGCGCCGACGACCTCCCCCGGCTCTTCCTGCTCATCGCGGCGTGCTTCCTTGCCTTCGCGCTCCCGTGCTTCTTCTTCGTTCGGGAGCGAGGCAACCCGAACCCGCGCCCGGTGTTCGACTGGGCCGCGATGCAGGGGTCGGCGCGCGAGACCCTCGCGACGATCCGCAATGGACACCAGTACCCGGGGCTCATCCGCTTTCTCGTCGGACGCGTCTTCTACACCGACGCCGTGACGACCGTCATCACGATCATGACGCTGTACACCGTGAATGTGGCCGTGGCGTCCGGGCAGTCCGAGGCGGCGGGCAAGAAGACGGCGAGCCTCGTGATGATGGTGGCCATCTCGTGCGCCGTCGTGGGCGGGTTCGTGTGGGGGCGACTCGTGGACCGCATCGGTCCCAAGCGCACGCTCAACATCGTGCTCGCCCAGTGGGTGCTCACGTTCATCGGCGCCGCGATGATGGGCCTGCTCAAGCTCCCCATGCCGTTCTTCTACGTCGTGGCATCCTCTGCCGGCGTCGCGATGGGCGGCATACAGGCGGCGGACCGTCCGCTGATGCTTCGCCTCACGCCGCCCGATCGCATTGGCGAGTTCTATGGACTGTACGGCATGGTCGGCCGCTTCTCGGCCATCATCGGCCCCATCATCTGGGCCATCGTCGCCAAGCTCACCATCGAGAATGGCCTGCTGCAGCCCGCGCAGGGACAGGGTGTCGGGGTGCTGGTGCTGATGCTGCTCGTCATCATCTCGTATTTCATCCTGCGCTCGGTGACGGACGAGAAGCGCGACTGGTCGCACCTGGCCCAGGCTGAATGACGGCGTTCCCGCCCGGCACGCCCGGGACTCGATGCGTTATCCAGTCC
Organism: uncultured Gemmatimonas sp.; assembly: GCA_964355025.1. Taxonomy (GTDB): domain Bacteria; phylum Gemmatimonadota; class Gemmatimonadetes; order Gemmatimonadales; family Gemmatimonadaceae; genus PNKL01. The sequence goes on from CAYHCW010000099.1 coordinate 7,823, forward strand.
TAGACATCCTGCTCGCCGCCGCGGTCATCGCCGTGGCGGTCGTGGCCGGCACCGGCTGGTACTGGCGGCGCTGGGTGCGCCGCACCGCGCGCCGCGCCCACCGGCGCTTCGGTGCCCGCATCGACCGCTTCAAGCTGACGAGCAAGCGCTACATCACCGACGCACTGCTCAACGACACCGAGGTGGCCGCGGCCGTGCGCGCGCACGCCAGTTTGCACGGCAGGACAGAGCGCGAGGTGTGGGTGCGGGTGCGGGGGTATTTGAGCGAGATCGTTCCCGCATTCTCGCTGCTCATGTACTACCAGTTCGGCTACGCCGTGTCGCGCGCCGTGCTCGGGATGTTTTACAAGGTCTCGGTGGACTACGTGCGCCGGGAGTCCATCGACGAGCTGCCGCGCGAGTCGATCGTCATTTACCTGCTGAACCACCGCAGCAA
>CAYHCW010000100.1:0-8198 GCA_964355025.1 uncultured Gemmatimonas sp.
TGGCGTTGCCTCGCACCGAGCCGGAGACGGCGGTGATCGTCGCCGTGCCGTTGCCCACGGGCACCACCCATCCCGCGCCCGACACCGTAGCGACGAGCGGGGCATCGCTGATCCACGCGATCGGCACGCCGGGGAGCGCCGCGCCAGCGGAGTCGCGCGGCACCGCCGTGATGAGCACGGAGTCGTTGGCGGCGGTGAGCGTGGCGGAGGCCGGGGTCACGTCGATGCGCGCAACCACCGGTGCTACTACCACGGCCACCGCGGAGGTGATGCCGCCGGACGATGCGTTGACTGACGTGCTGCCGGCACGGCGGGCGGTCACGAGGCCGGACGCCGTCACGGACGCGATGGTGGAATCGAGACTGCTCCACGCGACCACCGTACCCGCCATGAGATTGCCGCGCGCATCTTCGGCGCGCGCCGCCACGGTCGCCGTGCGCAGGAGCGTGCCGAACCGGAGCGACGACGGCGTCACCACGAGGCGCGCCACCTTCTGGCGCACGAGAACCGTCGCGACACCAAGCCGCCCAAACGCGGCAGCGCGCACCTGGACGGAACCGTTGGCACGCGCCACCGCGACACCAGCCGCCGAGATGGCGACGACCGCGGAATCGGAACTGGTCCACGTGACCGCCACGTCGCTGATGGCGTTGCCCGCCGGATCGCGCGCGATGGCGTTCAGGACAAGAGAATCGCCCAAGGCGCCGAGTTCGGTGGCGGCGGGCCTGACGTCGATGCTCGCAACATCAGGATCGACAGTCACGTCCTGCGCCAGCGAGTCGGAGCGCCCCCACTGGTCGGTGACAATGTGCGTCACGCGGTAGGTGCCGCGCAGGGCCCACGAGGTGGTAACGGTCGCGCCCGATGCCGTGCGACCGTCGCCGAGCGTCCAGCGACGCGAGGGCATGGCGTCGCCGTCGATGTCGGTGGCCCGGGACGTCAGCGTGGCGTTCTTGCCGACCACCGGACGCGCAGGGCTCCACTCGAACGACGGCACGGGCGCGTGATTGGGGCGGTCACTCAGCAGCAGGCTGTAGGGCAGCGAATCACCCGGCTTCACGCAACAGAGGCGCACGGCCGCCAGCAGGCGTCCCGACTTGGGCATGCGCAGGTTGCCATCGACCTCGCGGGTGACGGCGTCGCCGGTGGCGGCGTCAAAGAGGCGCAGTTCAGCGAGCGTGGCAGGGGCTGGAGCGTCGAGCCAGGCGCGAAACGCCGAGTCGGGCGTGCCGCGAAGCGCAAAGAAGTCGTCATCCGCCGTGGTATCGGACTCGACACGGCAGACGAGCGCTCGCAGGAGGCCGACGCTGACATCGGCCGCCTTCTCGGGGGAATCGTTTTCCTCGTACCGGTCGTCCGGCGTGCAGGGCACGGCGCCGACAAGCTCCGCCTTGGGCGCAACCGGCAGGTCGAGGCACGCAACGAGCGTCGCGAGTGCAGCAAGGGTCATCAACGATGCGAGCGCGCGGAATCGCGTCATCAAAAGCTCCTCGACAGGCCGAGCGAGGCGAGCGCTTCGCGGTAGGTGACGGCGCCGGCGAAACGCGACACGCGCGCGCGCGCCACGAGATTGCCGATGCGCCCGAGGTCGAGCCGACCATCGGTGGCGAGCTGCAGTTGGTCACCGATGAGCGACTGGCCGCCCGAAACGGCAAACGAGCCGCTCGCGCGCCCCTTGGCCGGACGCCACGAGAGCGTCGTGGACGCCGTCTTGAGACGTTCGAGGCGCGCGGTGTCGCTGGCAGCCACGAGCGCGGGCGAGACGGCGAGGCTCACGCCCTCGCGCAGGCGCCACTCCCACGAGAGTGCGGCGTTGATGGAGCGCGCGCCGTACGGCGCGAGGATGCCGGCGCGCGCTTCGTTGTCCTGCCACGCAAAGTTGACGCCGACAGCGTGTGCGCCGCCGAGGGCGAGGCGGGGCGAGACCGAGATGGAGCGCGACACATTGACGAGGCCGAAGGTGTCGACGGCCGCGCGGCGCTCGAGCTTGTTGAGCAGCGCGGAGACACCAACCGACCAGTCGCCCTGGGCAAAGTTCAATGCCACGGTGCCGGTGCCACGCCACGTCTGGCCGGCACCCGCGGCAATGACGCCGTCGGTGCGCAGGCCCGCCGACACGGCGCCCGACACGCGACCGCCGGCGGCCGCGAAGTTGGTGGAGCCCTGCACCTGTCGCCAATCCGCCGGCAGCGTGGGCACACCGAGCGAGACGTACCCCGGGCCAATCTGCTCGGCCTTCAACTGCCAGCTGCCCCACGGCGCCGGCGCGGCGAGGTTCGCGTGCCACGCCACATCGCCGCGTGTGCCTTCGCGCACGGTGTACAGGGCGTCGAGCGGGCGGGCGGCCCCGCCGAGTTCTCCCTCGAAGGTGAAGTCGAGTGAGTCGCCGCGCGTGTCAAAGGTATGCAGCGACGCGCTGGCGCCGGCCTCGACGCGCCAGCCGCGGGCGAGTTCGTATCGCAGGGCGAAAGCGCCAAGCAGGTTGGACTGCGGCGCGGGCTGCGTGGTGTCGCCGCGCGCCGGCCGCTTGTCGGCGGCCCAGAGTCCGGAAAACTCGATGGCGCGCTGCGCCGACCCGAACTCGACGGCCGCCGCTGCGATGCGACGGTGCCGCGGCGCGAGGGCCGGCGCGGCGAGGCGCGCATCGACGCCGCCAAAGCCCAGCGGATCGACGAACGCCGCGTCGTCGGCGCGTCCGCCGTGCAGGCGCAGGCCCACGAGCCCGCGCTTCAGCCGCAGGCCGCCGCCCCGCACGACCGTGCCATCGAGAATCGTGGGGCCGAGTTGTGGCGCGTGGTCACCCATCCACGCCTCGCCCCAGGAAAAACGCGGATTGAGCGCGTACCGGTTGAGCGAGCGCGCGGCGAACTGTGTTTCGGAATCCCAGGTGAGGTTGGTACCGACCTGGATGCCCCAGAGATCGAGCGTGGGCGTGAGGGCGATGCGCCCGACGGCGCCGGGGCGCCGCGCGGCGCGGCCACTGACGGCGTACGCCTCGGCGCTCACCTCGGCCGAGCCGTTGAGGCGCTGGGCGTGCAGGGCATCAGGCGCGACGGCACAGACGGCCAGCGCCAGCGCCAGCGCAGCGACGCGGCGCATCACTGCGGGGATCATCGCGGGAATCATCGCGGGGATCATCGCGGGGCCGCCTCGGTGGCAATGGAGGCGGCACTGGCGCGCGCGTGGGCGTCGACCGCGACCACGCGATACCACGAGCCGGTGCGACCCGACGGATCAGTGACGCTGGTGCCGGTCACGGTAGTGACCGTCACGAAGTCACCGTTGAGGCGCGTGGCGCGCTGCACGCGATACGACGTGGCGCCGGTGACGGGGTCCCAGCGCACCGTGGCGCCGCGTGTCGCCGTGCCCGACTGCACGATGGCCACGACGTTTATCGGTGCGGCCAGCGGCGGCCCGAGGTCGGCCGGGACCGTGTCGACGCGCGCGGGGCTTGCGTTGCCGGCGGAGTCGCGGGCGATGAGCGCGTAGCGGCGCGCGGCGACGCCCGCGGAGAAATCATCGTAGGCCGCGCGCTCCGACGCCCCAAACGTGGCGAGGAGCGAGTCGCCGCCGGTCGCGGCCGCGGTCGCGGCGCGACGCAACTCGTAACGGGCCACATCGGGACTGGGGCTGGTTGCCCAGGTGACGACCACGCGGCCGGCCACGCGTTCAGTGTTCAGCCAGGCTGGCGCCGCCGGGGGTCGCGTGTCGGGAATGGTGACCGTCAGCGCGAGTGGCTCGCTGGTGTTGCCGGTGGAGTCGACGGCGACCACGCGGTAGTGCAGCACGCGCACGCCGCGCAGTCCGCTGCCGTCGAGACCGCGATCGGAAAAAGTGGAATCGCGATGCAGCACCGTGGTGAGCCGCGCCCAGCTTTCGCCGGCGAACTTGTCCCCGCGCTGCCGGGTGAGGACGTACTCGCGCAGGTCGCGCGCGCGGCTGGGCTTCCAGCGCAGGCGCACGACCGAGTCGCCAAGCACGACGCCGGTGAGCTGTCCGGCAAAGTCGGGCGCGGTGTGATCGGGGACGCTCACGGGCGCCGGGTTGCCTGGCACGCTCTCGTTGCCGAGGCTGTCGACGACCGTGAGCCGATAGATGTATGGGCCTTTCTCGCGGAGCGCCGTGTCGGACCACGCCAACTGCTCCACGGGAATCACGCGCGTGGTGATGCGCGCGCCCTTCTGCTTGCCGTCGCGCGAGCGATAGACGTGATAGCCCGCCGCGTCGGCCTCGGGCGCCGCGGTCCAGCGCAGGTGCGGCACGTCGGAGGAATCGAGCGTGGCCTTGGGCTCGAGCACGGGACGCGGGGGCGTGCGGTCAAACGCCTCGTAGCGAATGACGGGGGAGAGCGGCCCTGCCCCTCCGCCCGCGCCCACCGGGCGCACGGCGAGGAACCACGTGACACCCTCGCGCGACATCGGAATGACGGAGGAGGCCGCGTCGCCGCCGGCCGGGCGTCCGACGGGGCGCAGCGAGAGCCGCCGCCACGTGGTGTCGTCGGTGCTGCGCCCTTCCACGTGGTAGGCCAGCGCATTGCTGAGCGTCGGCACGCGCCAGCGCACGGTGAGCGCGACGGGAATGTGCGAGGCCGAGGGCACGGCCGGTGCGACGAGTCGCTCGGCGGTCAGCGGCGCAGCGATCTCGAAGGCACGTTCCCGGACGCCGAACACGCGCACGCGATATCGGGCGGGGGCGGTGCCGGCGCGCGGGTCGACGAGCCGGCGACCGAGTGCGGTGCCCACCTGCTCGTCGAGCAGTGACGCCAGGCCGGCGGTCACGGGATCGGTCTGCGCACGCAGCCACAGCAGTCGCTCGTTCTCGGCGTCGAAGAGGCGCGCGAGGTATTCGTAGCGATCGCCGATGCGCGTGCGCAATTCGTCGAGGGCGCGCGGCGGCCGCACGGTATCGCCGACCGCGCGCCACGCCGCTCCGGCCTGACGTTCGAGCAACAGCGCGCGCGCACCGGCGAGCGAGCCGAAGAAGTGCACGAAGAGCGTGTCGCCGCGGCGCGCCACGTGGAGCGCGGCCTCGGGCTTCGCCTGCGCACGGGCACCGTCGGCGGCGACGACGCTCGCGAGGAGTGCGGCCACGAGGCATGCCAGGGTGTGACGACGCATTACGGAGCCCTCCCCGCGCCCGCGCGACCGGGAGGCCGGGCGTTGCCGGGCGTCATCGGCGGTACGGGTGTCGGAACGAAGACCGGCACTTCCACCTGGCCGAACTCCGCCTGCTGGTTCAGCACGTTGATTGCCGGTGCCACGAACTCGAGCCCGAGCGCTTCTACCAGGCTCAGCGGTGGCCGCATCTCGATGGAGCGCAGTGGGCCGGCGCGGCCGGCATACGAGACGGACCGGATGTGGAGCCAGGTGGACTGCCCCGGCGTGATGTCCGCTGCGGCAATGACCACGGTGTCGGCGCCCCAGGGCACCGGCGTACTGGCGTCGAAGGCATCGCTGCCATTGGCAGTGCGCGTCACCACGTACTCGTACTTGCGGAACCCGGATGGCGCGGCGTCGGGAGGGACGAGCCGCACGAGCATGCTGACGTCCGCGCGCAACTCGATGCCGCGCGTAGTCGGTGCGGCCGGGGCACGGTCATCGATGCGAACGGGGCGTGCCGTGGTCGCCACCGGCGAGACCTGGCCGGCGGCATCGCGCGCGCGCACGCGCACCCAGTAGTCCACGTCGCGGGTGAGGCTGAGGCCGCGCAGCAGGATGCGCCGGTGTCCGCTGGCGGTGGGCATCGCGGGGGCCACCGCGAACGCGCGCACGTCGACCCCGTTGCGCGTGGTGCCGATGGCCACCTCGAGCGCCGCGAGATCTCCGAGGTTCAGGCCGGAGACGTCGATGTCGAGCGACGTGGGGTCGTGCCAGAAGTACACGCGCCAATCGGCAGCCGCCGGCGGTGCGCGGCCCGCGTACGGCGCGACAGCGGCCGGGAAGCCCTCGTCCTCCGCGGGCTGGCTGAGGGGGAGCGGCTCGACGAGGCGATACAGGAACGCCACCACGGGTGCGGCCGGCGCGGGGTCCGCGGCATTCTGCACGGGTGGCGACGCGCCTCCCTCGTCCTGCACAGAGGACGGCACATCCACATCAACCGTGGCGGCGCGCGTCACCGCCGCGCCAGCTCGCGAGCGCGCCTTTACCGCCACGAGGTACCGGCGCTGGAAGTCACCCGCCAGAGCCTCGCGCACGGTCGTCGTTGTCAGGAGGTTGTACACGCCGAAGAACTGCGGCACCGCGCCGCCATCGCGACTGGCGGCCGCGTAAATGCCGGCGATGCCGCCCGGATGCGAGGCCGTCCACGAGATGGCATTCGTGGCAATGCCATCGGCGGTGGTGGACTGCACCCTGATGCCGCCGAGCGACGGTGGTTCGAGGTCCTGCATCAGCGCATCGCGGCGCGTCGTCCACGCTGGAGGCGAGCCGTCGAGGGACCGAATCTCGTCGTACAGGGCGGCGACCTGCGCAGTCATCGCGAGGCGACCCTCAAAGAGCTCATCGACCGCAGTGGTCAGGACCTGATGGCGACGCGCCAGCGAGTCGCGCTGGACGGCAAGCGCGGGGATCAGTGCGAGCGCGTCCCCTTCTGCGGCGGCGGCCGCACTCGCCAGTCCGCGGTTCGGCGCCAAATACCAGAGCTCACTCCACGTGCCGGCGACCGCCTCCATGAAGGGGCCGTCATTACCCGGCGTACGGTCGAGCGCCAGCAGTTCCGTCCTGAAGGTCTCCGCGTCACTCAGCGCCGTTTCGCCCTCGAAGGTCGGGCTGAGCGCCGCGAGTTGGAGCATCGCGCGGCGTCGTGCGACCGCCGCATCGGTGAGCTGCGCGTAGCGGTTGAGGCCGCCGGCAAGCGTCGTGAGCCAGCCGAACTGATACCGACGGCCAGAAAGGCCGTAACGAATGCCGAGGCCGGCGCGGCGCACATCGCTCCAGCGTTTCGCGCGGAAACCGATGGCCACGCGCTCAGCCTGCCACCGTTGGAGCCCGTTGTGCGACAACGCAAAGAACTCACCGGCGTTCCCAAGTGTCGCGCCGCTCGCTCCAGCCAGCGTCCCGCCCAGCACGGCATCGAGCGAATCGAGAGCGCCCTCGGCTTGCGCCGCGGCGGCGGTCGCCGCGTCCAGCGACCCGTCGGTGTTTCCCGTCGCCTGGGCGCGTGCCGTCACGGCATCGTACGCCGAGAGGTTCAGGGTGAGACGCAACGGCTGACCGGGCGTCGCCTGCACGCTCAACGGTGAGCCGCCTGCGTCGTCCCCAACGGAAGCGCCGGCGGCGATGCCGTCGATGCGGAACCGCACGCGCTCCAGCACCGCCGCCGCAATGGTACCCGTGGCGGCCACGGCGCCCTCGAACGCGGCCTTCGATGCGAGGGCGTGGTCCGCGCGCGGCCGCGAAGGGTCGGAATAGATGGAGTCGAGCACCCACTGCCTGAGGGCGCTGGGCGACAAGCTGTAGCCTGAGCCGCGGTCCTCGACGACGGGCAGCACCGTCAACGCCTCGGCCGCGAGCACCGGCGCGAGAATGCGCTCACGGTCGGCAGCCGGCAGGTTGAGCAGCGCGTAGCCGGCGCCATCGAGCGTGCGCTCGCTGGCTCGCCACCAGTTGGCTTCGGCTGCCGCGCGCATGTCGGCGGCCGCGGCGGTCGCCGAACTCTCGATCTGCCGGGCGGTGGAGCGCATGTCGTCAATGATGCGATCGAGCTTCTTGTCGCGCCCGAGCCCGGCCGAGAAGTCGCCGTTGTCAAAGGACGCGTGCACGCCGGCCGATACCTCCCCCCAGTCCTCGACATACACGCGCGCCACGCCACTGAACCCGAGGTACACGCTGTTCCGGGTAACGACGAGCGCGCCCTTGAGCGTTGCACTCGCCGAAACCACCGTGAGGTCGACGTATGCGCTCACAATGCCGAAGGCACCGAACTTGGGACGCGAGGCATCGAGGAAGACACCGACCACGACCTCGGCGCCGACGTCGACCGGGCCGTACGAGAAGCCGGAGCCGATGCCCACTTCGGCGTAGAAACCCACGGGCGACACGTAGAACGCTCCGCTGGCGTTGAAGGCAACGACGTCGAGCGACGCTTGCCCCTCGATGGCCCACGTGAAGTTGCCGCCCTGATTGCCCAGCATGAATCCGAGCTGCGCGTGGCCGTCGACGCCCGGGAAGTCAATGTCCGCTTCGCCGGCGCCGGTGACC
>CAYHCW010000101.1:0-8192 GCA_964355025.1 uncultured Gemmatimonas sp.
CCGCCGTCCGTGTACAGCAGCGTCTCGAAGCTCCCGGCGAACTCCCGGTACGTGTTTCGCTTGTTCTCCGGCGGCGCGAGCGTCGAGAGCCGCCGCTCGAACTCGGCACGGTACTCCGCGGCGCGCGGCGGGATGAACGGCTCGTGTGTGGTAATGGTCAGGTAGACGTCGAGCCGCGGCGTGCGCGACGGCGGACCAATGAGTTCGAGCGAACGGCGGAACAGCGCGTCATCGGGATAACCCCAGCTGACGCCATTGGATCCGGGCTGCAGCGCAAAGCCCGGCCCGAAGCCCGACTGATCGACGAAACGGCCGACGCCCTGACGCTCCATGAAGACGTCGATGTTGTCGTAGTGCCCGTTGGTGCCGGTGAAGTAATTCGTCGCATACCCCTGCGTCTTCAGCAACGACAGCAGCGTCTGGTGGGCCGGCATCCGCACGCCAAGCTCCATGAACCCGCTGGCGCCGAACGGCAACGAGCCAAGCAGCGACGGGAAAACGCCGAACGTCCGCCCCGAGGTGCTGACGAAGTTGTCCCACGACAGGCTGTGGTCGGCCAGCGAATCAAGGAACGGCGTGAAGCCGCCGTACTCGGCGCCTGGCCCCGTGAAGTCACGTCCCAGTCCTTCGACGACCACAATGACGATGTTCGGTGGCTGCGCGGCAAGCAACAGGCGCGGACCAAGCACGTCCTCGTATGCCACGCGATGCATCAACGGATAGCCCGCCAGCGTGACATCGGCGGGGGCCCGACGCCACGTATCGGCCACGTGACCCACGATGCGACTGGCAAACCAGTCGGCCTTGTTCGCGGCGAGGTAGTACGCCGTGTCTGAGGAGAACGTGCCGGGCGATGGCGTGATCCAGGACGGCAAGACGACACTCATGACGACGGCAGCACCAAACCCGGCCCCCACGACGCGCGTCACCCGCAAGCGGCGCGTGGCCAGTGGAACGAACCACGCGGCGACCGCGGCCAGTACGAGGGGAATCACCGAGCCGGGGGAAATACCCCGCGACGCCAGCGTCGTCTCGCGGATGTCGCTCCAGCTGTAGCCGAGCAGGTCGGCGCCAAGCGGCACCAGCGTGACGGCGAAGTACTGCGCCAGCGCGACGCTGACGAGCGCCACGACCACGAGTGCGGCGCGGTGCACGAGGCGTGCGGCCCCCGGCGAGCGAAGGCCCACCGCCATCACCGGCACCGCGAGCAATGCGGCCAGCTGGAGCGTGAATGCCACATCGCCCTGCAGCGCGCGCCACCACGGGCTGGCGATCCCGGCGGCGGAGTGCGCGAGCGCAAGCGCCAGTCGCTCGTAAAGCCGCAGGAGCAGTACCAGCAGGAAGGACCCCGCGCCAAGCCGCACGAACTCCGCAGCGGCCGTGCGCCCCCGCGAACGCGCCGTCGGCGCGGACGCCATCGCGTCCGGGGGCGCGTCGGGCATCGTCATGCGCTCAGAAAGTGAACCTGAGGCCCGCTGACAGCGTGAAGCTGTCGCGCGTGCGACCGGGGCTGAGCTCCTCGCGGTCGCGACCAAGCGTCCAGGTGCCCAGCAGGCGCCGCGTGAGTCCGGTAGATCCGTTCAGCGACATCGACAGGGCCTTGGTGCGCTCCACGGCGTCCGGAGTGATGCGGTCGGTCGGGCTGCTGCCGAAGCTGGCGGTCGCACCTACCCAGTGCTCGCCATCCTCGAAGTACCGACGCGCCGTGAGCCCGACGGATGCGGACGTTCCGCCTGGCTTCTGGCGCAGGTACGGTCGAAGGGACAGCCAGTAGTTGCCGATGTATTTGCCGACCGCGCCCGTGACCAGGGTCACCGGCGCGCCGCCGAAGCGGAGCTGGCGAAAGCCGACCGACGCTTCCCACGCGGCCGGCAGCGAGGTGAATGCCTCGCCACCGAAGCGCCAGTCCGGAAAGATGGTGGTGCTGCTGTAGCCCGCGTTCAGGTACAGGTAGACCTTCTTGCCGAGGCGTGGATAGGCGTCGGCTTCCAGCTGGATGCCCTGCGTTCCGAAACGATCGGCGTAGTTGAGCCTGGCGATCAGCGATCCGCTGGTCGTCCGGCGTGACGCGGACACGGAGGCAAGCCGCCATGGCGACACGCCGCCCGAGAACGACACGTAGCTGAAGTCGCTGGCGACGGTGCGAGTGGCACCGGCAACCGGACGGGTCTCCGCGGCGTCCTGCGCGACGACACGCAGCGGCGCGGTCAGGGTGACGACGAGTGTCGCGAAGATGACGACGCGATTCGTTCGGAGACGACGGAAGTCAGGATGCATGTTGGAAGATACGGTCGGCCAACACGGGTAGTAAGCCGCCGATCGCACGGCTCGCGGGGGAGGAGGGCGCCTGTCGGGGCCAACCGTCGGCACGCTAAGTTCGATCGTTGCAGGAAACCGGTATGATCGCTTTCGGCTCGCACCTCTCCACCGGCCACGCCCATGCCCGTCACCTCGCTGCTCGCCGCGTTGCTCTCGGCTACCGTCCTCTCGGTCGCGGACAGCACCCCGAAGTTCGTCGCGCCCAAGTCGCTGACGGAACTCGAAGCCCGCATCCGTCAGGTGCTCGACAGCACGAAGGTGCCGGGCGTTGGACTGGCCATCGTGCGGCACGACAGCGTCATCTACACCGGCGGCCTCGGACGGGCGCGTGTGTCGCCGGCCATGAAGGCCACGGACGCGACACTCTTTCGCATCGGCTCGACCTCCAAGGCGTTCGTGGCGCTCACCGTGCAGGCGCTCGTGCGCGAAGGCAAGCTCTCGCTCGACACGCCGCTCGCCACGGCGCTGCCGGGCTTCTACTTCAAGAACCCGTGGGAAGCCACCGACCCGGTGCGCATCGTCCACCTGCTCGAGCACACGAGCGGCTTTGATGACAACTCGCTGCAATCGTATGCGAACAGCGACCCGAAGCCGCTCACCGTCGCCGAGGGACTCGCCATCGACTCGGCGACGCGCGTGTCGCGCTGGCGCCCGGGCACGCGCTTCTCGTACTGCAACACCGGCCCGGGCATCGTCGCGCTCATCATCGAGACAATCGAGGGCAAACCGTTTGAGCAGGTGGTGCAGGAGCGCTGGTTCACGCGCATCGGCATGACGACGGCGACGTACTTCCGGCCCGACAGCACGACGGCGAGCGTGGCCACGCTCTACAAGGCCAACGGCACGAGCGCTGTTCCATACTGGCACGTCTTCATCCGCCCGGCGGGCTCGATCAACGCGTCGTCGCATGACATGGCGGCGTACGTGCGCTTTTTGCTCGGTCGTGGAACGATTGACGGCAAGGAACTGCTGCCGCGCGAGGCGATCGAGCGGATGGAGCGCTCGGAGTCGTCGCTGATGTCGCGCGCAGGGCTCCACGTGGGATACGGCCTGCACCTGTACCGCACGGCTGACAGCACGGGCTTCACGTGGACAGGGCACAACGGCGGAGTCGACGGTGGGCTCTCTGATCTCAGTTACATGCCTGCCTACGGGGTCGGCTATGCGTTCCAGATCAACTCCGGCAACGGCGAGGCATTCGGGAAGATCACGCGTCTCGTGCGCGCGTATCTCACGCTCGGACTCACACCGCCCGCGCCGCCGCCGAGCGCGCCACTTTCGGCAACAACGCGCGCGCGCTTTGCGGGCTGGTATCGCGGCGTCTCGCCGCGGGCGCAGCACCTCTATGAGCTCGAGCGCATTCCGGGCATCGTGCACGTCACCTTCACCGACTCGGTGATGCGACTGAAGCCGATGCTCGGCGCGGCCAGCAACTACGTGGCCGTCGACAGCATGCTGTTCCGCCGACCCGGCGAGCCCGGGGCGACGCTGGCGTTCGTGCGCGACGAGGCGAACGGCCGTTCCGAGGGCATCGAGTCGTTCGGGGCAGGACTCGGAGCGTCGATGGCCCGCGTGCCGGCACTCGACGCAGTGGGGAGCTTTGCGATTGCCGCGCTCTGGGCAGCCGGCCTTGCGCTCTCCCTCGTGGCGATGGTCTTTGGTGCGCTGCGGTGGGTGGTGCGGCGAGTGCGGCGGCACCCCGTGGCGCGTGCGGCCGCGGCCCTGCCGTGGCGCATCTCGGCGCTCGCTGCCGCGTTCATCGTCACCCAACTCGCGCTGCTCGCCTTCGGGAGCGACGATCTCCAGGCCCTGGGCACGCTCTCGGCGACAAGCGGCGGCGTGCTGGTGGCCGGCTATCTCTTCTGCCTGGCGTCTCTCGCCGGCGCGCGCCTTGCGTGGGGCGCGGCATCGGCCGAGGGACGCTGGGCGCACCTGTCGGTGTGGACGGCGCGCGGCGTCGCGACGCTCAACGTCATCGCCGCGGCGTACCTCGTGATGTCCGGGTGGATCGGGTGGCGGACGTGGGTGTGAGCGGGATGCGGCGAATGGCGCCCGGCGCCGCCGCGCGAATCTGCGCACGCTACTTCTGATGTCACAGCGACCGGTCTCCCGGGGAGATTACCCGTCGCCGACGCACGGGGTCGAGGCATCGCCAGCCCCGGCGGCGATCGCGCGGGCGAACGGCAGGCTCAGCGTTCGCCAGTCGCTGCGCGCCGCGCGCCGTGTCTTCCATACTGTCGCCAGGCTGTCGGAGAGCGCGGCGCACTGCGCGGCTGGCAGCATCGGCGCCGCCGCGAGCAGCGCGGGCAGCGCGTCGGCGGAGAGCCTCGCGTGGTACGGCGCGTCGAACGCCTCGCCTGCGGCGGCGCGCGCCAGGTTTGCGCGCACGACGATCGCCTCGGGATTCACCGCGTTGAGCGACGCCACCCAGACGATCGTGGCGATGAGCATCACCGGGGCGAAGCGCTCGCCGCGGCCGCGCAGCATCGTCGCGGCGAACGTCACGATGGCCGCGATCACCCAGAGCAGGATCGCCGTCGCGAGCACGCGATCGATCGTCAGCCCGAAGTGCGTGACGTACAGCCACATCCGCGCGACGGCCGAAACGAGGAGCGCCGCCACGAGTCCGACGAGCACCGTCCCCACCGCGCGATAGCGGCGCCGCGCGTCGTCGCCGCGCGCCACGAGCCAGTCGGCGGCGACGAGCGTCGCCAGCACGATGCCGGCGACGACGACCAGTTGGAAGAACCCCTCGCGCGCGTACTGCGCCACGGTGAGTCCCGCCGTCGTGTTCAGGTACTCGACACCGCCGAAAAGCACGCGCACCTGCGTCCCGAGGAAGAGCGTGAGCAGCAGCACGAGACCATACAGTCCCACGCTCGCGCTCGCGAAGGGGAGTCCGGGAGAGCGGATGTCCGGGAGCTTGACTACGCTCGCGCCCGCAATCGTGCCCAGGAGCCAGCCCATCGCGAGCCAGGCGAGCACGACGATCACGACGACGTGCCGCACGCCGTCGAGCGCGAGGAACTCCCCCGCGGCCGAGAGGAAGCCGCCGAAGACGTAGTCGGCCGACCCGAGCAGCACCATGACCAGCAGGAGCGGCGGCAATGCGAGCACCACGCCGATGGCGAGCGCACGGGTGCGTGCCGCGCGTGCGCCGGTGTCGGGCTCGCCATGGCCGCCGGCCCGGAGCACTTCGGGCGCGCCGCCGAGGGTCGTGAGCACGGCGAGCACGGCCGCCCTGGGCGCGTCGAGCACCTCGAGCCGCGCGAGGGTCCGCCCGCTCCCCCGCCAGACGGCGAGCGCGCCCATGCACAGCACCGACAGGAGGTCGATCGCGTAGAGCGCCTCGGCGTCGCGCAGCACCAGGCCGAGCGCGGCGACGGCCGTGCCCGCGAGCAGGAAGGTGCGCTCGCGGTCCGCGCGCCCGCCAATCACGAACGCGCTCCCCGTCCCGAGCGCGACGAGCAGCGTGAAGCCGAGCCGCCATTCGCCGCCGCGAAGCAGCAGGTCGCCGGCGATCGCGATGAGCAGCGCGGCGAGGAGAATCATCCGTGCGCGCGTACGCATCAGGCGCTCCCCCGCTGCGGCCCGTGGCCGTCGCGCCGTTCACGCGGCGCGAAGTCGATGCCGGAGAGGTCCTGGAGCATGCGCTCGTGGGGCGCTGGCAGGCTTCGAAGCGGAGTGATCATGGGCGGACGATGCCACGGGCGATTCGTTTTGTCAAGTACTTTTTGTTGCAAAGCACAAACAACCGGCTTGGCTTTCAATCTCCCTGGCACGCCCTCAACTGACGACGCTTCACGGAACTTGTGCCGGTGTCCAACCCCTGGGCATCCGCCAGCCAAGCGGGTTGATGTCTCCTTGCAGCTTCGGTGTTTATTCGGTATGTTTTTCATCAGGAAATCCTGCTCGCCCGGCCCGGCGCGCGAGCCGCTTCGCCACCTCTCGCCCCCCACGGCCCGTGTACGCCGAACTGCACTGCCACTCCACATTCTCGCTGCTCGACGGCGCCTCCGATCCCGAGCGCCTCGTGGAGCGTGCGGTCGAACTTGGACTCTCGGCGCTCGCGCTCACCGACCACGACGACCTGGGCGGTGCGGTGCGGTTTGCGACGGCGGCAAAGGCGGCGAACCTGCCGGGCATCATTGGGGCGGAGTTGACACTCGATGCCGGCCTCGGCCGCATCCCATCACATCATCCTGCTCGCTGAATCGCGCGATGGGTATTCCAACCTCTCGTCGCTCATCACCCGCGCGCGGATGGACCACCCACGCGGCACGCCGCGCGTCTCGCTCGACACGCTGGCCGCGCACACCGATGGCCTGTACGCGCTCACCGGCTGTGCGCGCGGCGCGGTGCCCCAGGCGCTGCGGCGTGGCGACCGCGACGGTGCGTGCGACGCACTGGCGACGCTGCTCGACCTCTTTGGGCGCCGCGTGTCGGTGGAAGTGTGGGATCACGCGATCCCCGAGGAGCGCGAGCTTGCGCGCGAACTCATCACGCTCGCCCGCGCCATGGACGTGCCGTGGGTGGTGACCAACAACGTGCACTACGCGCGTCCCACCGGGCGATTGGCGCACGACGTGCTGTGCGCGCTGCGTCACGGCGAGACGCTCGATTCCATGGGCACGCGCCTGCGTCCCAACGGCGAGTTCTACCTCAAGGGGCACGCACAGATCCGCCGCCGCTGGCAGGAAGACGAATCGGGAATCGCGCACACGCTGGCCATCGCCGAACGCTGCGCGTTCCGGCTGCAGGACCTCACGCCGCGCCTGCCGCGGTTTGCACTGCCACCGGGCGTGAGCGAAGACGAATACCTCGCCCGGCTCGTGGAGGCCGGAGCCGAGGAACGGTGGGGATGGCGGCGCACCGCGCGCCACGACAAGCAACTCGAGCGCGAACTCACGCTCGTCGCCAGGCTCGGGCTCGCCGGCTACTTCCTGGTGGTGTGGGACATCGTGCGCTTCGCGCGGCGCGAGGGCATCCTGTGCCAGGGGCGCGGCTCGGCGGCCAACAGCGCCGTCTGCTACTGCCTGGGGATCACCGCGGTCGATCCCATCAAACTCGAGTTGCTGTTCGAGCGCTTCCTCAGCGAGGAGCGCACCGAGCCGCCCGACATCGACATCGACTTTGCGCACCGCGAACGCGAGCGCGTGCTGCAGTACGTGTACGACAAGTACGGGCGCGAGCACGCGGCGATGGTGTGCGAGCACATCACGTGGCGCGGGCGCAGCGCGGTGCGCGACGCCGCGCGCGTGCTCGGCTTCTCGCCGCAGCAGGGCGACGAGCTGGCGCTCGTGGCGGACCGGTTTTCGGCGAAGCGGACGGCGGAGGCGATTCGCGCAACCGCCGCGGAGGCCGATCCCTTCGCACCTGAGATCATGGACGTGATGGGCCCGGCCAACTACTCCAAGCACACCGACGCCCGCGAGTTCGCCGACCGCGTCGGCGGCCACATGATGCCCGGCACGCAAGCGTACCAGCGAATGCGGGAAGAACGCGAACAGCACCGGACTGTGCCGGTGGGAGCGGCGCTGGCCGATGTCTCGTCACGCGATGCGGCCGCAGGACCGCGCAGCGGTCCGAGAGCATCGCGCGGCGAGACATCGGCCAGCGCCGTACCGACAAACGCCGCGCACAATCCGCAAAGCACGCTCGCCGACATCGTCGAGCAACTCGGCGAGGCGCCGCGGCACCGCGGCATCCATGTGGGCGGCTTTGTGCTCACCGAGCAGCCGCTGCGCACCATCGTCCCCATCGAACCCGCCGCGATGGACGAACGCACCGTGATCCAGTGGGAAAAGGACGACCTCGACCCGGTGGGGCTCGTGAAGATCGACCTGCTCGGGCTCGGCATGCTGACGCTGCTG
>CAYHCW010000102.1:0-8184 GCA_964355025.1 uncultured Gemmatimonas sp.
CGAGGCCGAGGTGCTTCCAGGTAGCGCCGCCGTCGGTGGTGCGGTAGACGCCGGTGCCGTGCGTGATGTCCTCGCGCGGCTTGCCCTCGCCGGTGCCCACCCAGATGACGTTGGGGTCGCTGGGCGCAACGGCAATGGCGCCGACGGAGGAGATGTCGGTCTTGCCGTCGGTGATGTTGTCCCAGCTGGCGCCGGCATTAGCGGTCTTCCAGACGCCGCCATTGACGGCGCCGAAGTAGAAGACCAGCGGCTTGGTGGGATCGCCGGTGACGGCGACGGAGCGGCCGCCACGGAAGGGGCCGATGAGGCGCCAGCGGAGCGACTTCAGCAGCGGGCTGGTCTTCGCGCCGTCAGAGTAGAGCGAGGGGTCGTAGGCGGTCGCCGGTTGCCGGGTGGTGGCCGCGGGGCGCTGTGCGGCAAGCGGCGTGACGAGGGCACCAAGCACCAGCAGCGACGCAGCGCGCATGAGAGTTCCCGGGGGGAGGAATCGTGCATCGAAATCCAGGATCGTGATCCGGAATCGCAATCCGAGATCCGAAATCCTCAATCTCTGTCCATGGGCCCTGTGGGATTTGAACCCACGCGCGTCGGATTATGAGTCCGCTGCTCTAACCACTGAGCTAAGGGCCCGGCTGTGATGCTCCAACAACCTAGCTAATCTCGGCCCCTGCGCCACCACGCAAAAGCGCCGCCAGCGATTTCGCCGGCGGCGCTTACTCGTCGATCAACCGTTCGTGCCGCGTCAGCGACGACGACCGCTGCGACTGCCACCACGACCGCCGACGACCACAACACCGCCACCACCACGGCCGCGATTGCTGATGACCACGCGTCCGTGGCTTCCGCCGTAATAGCCGCGGTAATAGCCGCCGTAGTACGGACTGCTGAAGAACGGGAACCCGACGCTCAGCGAGAACGACGAACGCGGGTAGTAGTACGGCCGCACGTCCACGATCTCCAGTGGGGCCTGGTACACCGGCTGCACGTATTGCGGCTGCACGACCACAACCTCGGCTGCGTCAAGATGGCGCACGGTCACCGTGCCGCTCGGCGCGCCGGTGAGCGCCGCGCACGACCGGTTGCCCTTGTGTTCCGTCGCGACGAGCCGGCCGTCGACGTACAGCTCGACGTCGCCCTCTGTGGCCGACTCGATCTGCACCGTCTCAGTAGGCTTCACGATGATGCGCCCCTCGTCGGCGGTGCCGAGCACGACCCAGTCGACGTTGGCCGTCTGCGTGCCCTCGTTGCGAAGGGCGAACGTGTTGTCGCAGTGGTAGCCGAAGGCGAGCTGGACCTTGGCCGGCTGCTGCGCCGCGAGCGGCGCGGCCACCGGTGCGAGGGCGGCCGTCGCGACGGCGAGGGCGCTGAGGGACCAACGGGCGAGAATGGAGAGCGTGTGCATGGGTGTACCTCCTTGCCGAGTCTACACCCCAATGCCCAAGAAGGTGCCGCGCGGCCGCGTGGCCGGGGCCTCCGCTGGCGTCGGTGCGCGCAGTTTGCGACTTTGTGCCTATGGTTCCCCCGACCAGCGACGACGCCCGCAAGGCCACGAGCCACGACGCGCCCACCGAGCACGTGGTGCAGCACTGCCGGCACTGCGGCGCGCCGCAGCCCCTGGCGTCCACATTCTGCAGCAAGTGCGGTGCGACCACGCGCACACGCACCGACGCGCCCGACCCCCTGCGCGACAAGCTGCAGGCGCTGGTGGGCACGGAACTCGAGATAGAGCGCGAACTGGGCCGCGGCGGCATGGCGGCGGTGTACGCGGCGTTCGACCCGGCGCTGCAGCGGCGCGTGGCCGTGAAGGTGCTGCTGCCGGAGATTGCCGAAGATCACGGCATGGCCGACCGCTTTCTGCGCGAGGCGCGCACGGTGGCCGCGCTGCAGCATCCGCACGTGGTCACGGTGTACGGCGTGCGCGGCGGCGAAGGGGTGCACGCCATCATCATGCAGTTTGTGGAGGGGCGCAGCCTCGACGCCGTGCTCGCCGAGCGCGGACGGCTGCCGGTGCACATCGCCGGCCTGCTGCTGGCGCAGGCCGCCGAGGGGCTGCAGCACGCGCACGATCGCGGCGTGGTGCATCGCGACGTGAAGCCGGCCAACGTGCTCATCGACCGCGAAGGGCACGCGATCGTGAGCGACTTCGGCATTGCGCGCCGCGAGCACGGACCCAAGACCACGGGCACCGGGATGGTGGTGGGCACGTGGGCCTATATGAGCCCCGAGCAGCGCTCGGCGGCCGAGATCACGCCGGCCACCGACCAGTATGCCTTTGGCGTGATGGCGTTCGAGCTGTTCACGGGGCAGCTGCCATTCAACGGGTCGGCGGGGGAGATGCTGCGCGCGCACATGGTCGATGCCGTGCCGTCGATGCGCGCCCTGCGCTCCGACATTCCGGCGCACATCGAGGCCATCGTCGAAAAGATGATGGCGAAGGCGCCGGGTGACCGGTGGCCCTCGCTGAAGGAAGCGGAGCGCGCGTTCAGGAAGCTGGTGCCCGACGAGGGGCAGACGACGCTGCAGATGGCAGCGTATTCACAGGTGGCGGCGCGGCGCACCGCGGCGGC
This sequence comes from uncultured Gemmatimonas sp., assembly GCA_964355025.1. Taxonomy (GTDB): domain Bacteria; phylum Gemmatimonadota; class Gemmatimonadetes; order Gemmatimonadales; family Gemmatimonadaceae; genus PNKL01. The sequence continues at coordinate 2,568 of CAYHCW010000102.1, forward strand.
GGCGGTTACACAGGCGGCGAGCGTCGGAGCGACGGCGGCGGCCACGGCAGTAGTTGCGGCAGCGGAGGCGCCGTCGCGTTGGCGGTTGGCGGTGGGCGGAATTGTTGTGCTCGCCGTGCTGGCGGCGCTGGGCGCTTGGGGCGTGCTGCGCAACAGGGCGGCGGCTCCCGTGGCGGCGGGCAACGTGGCAGCGCCGGCGGTGCCCGCAGTGAACGTACCGTCAGGCGAGGCGCCCATCGACAACCCGTCGGGCGCGGGCGTGGCCGCCCCGCCGGCAGCGGTTGGCGCTGCATCGCGCCCGGCGCCATCGTCGCCTGGTGCAAGCGCGTCGGCGCCGTCGGGGGCCGTGACGCCGGCGCCACCGCCGGTCACCGCCGCGAACGTCGTGCCCGACAAGCCCGCACCGAAAATCGAAGAGCCCTCGGCGCCGCGCCGAGAGCCCGAGGCTGCGCCCACGCGCGCGCTCCCTGCCTTCGCACTGGCCGACGCGCGGCGCCTCGGGCGCGAGTTCGTGACGCTGCTCAACCAGCGGCGCGCGCGCGAGGTGGCGCAGTTCACTGCGGTGGGCGGCGACGCCGCGGTGCGCGCCGAGTTGTTGAAGCTCACCGAGTCGGCGGCAGATTTTGCGGCGGGGTTTGATCGCGTGCCCGGCGCCCCCGACGAATGGACCAGCGGATTCGTGACGGAGTTTCACCTCGACCTCGAATGGCGCGGCGGCACGAAGGTGATGCGCATTCGACTCTTTGCATCGCCGGGTGAGGGCGGATGGCGCACGGTGGGGTTTGCCGCCGACTTGCCGTAGCCGACGCTCGCCACGCACTTTCCTGCACCCGCGATTCATCGCGGAGCGCACACTCGAACCCCGGGTTCTTATGTCCCCTCGTTCCCCTCGCGGTGCGATGATTCCTGCTCGCCGGCTTCGCGCGCACGCGCTGCTCAGCCTCGTACTGATGGCCGCCTGCGCCACCAATCCCGTGGTGCGTCGCGCAACAGTCATTGCCGACGCCGACAAGGCCGCCAGGGCCGCACTGGCCAACGAGACCAAGCTCGACGTGGGCAAGATTCCCGCCCGCACCTTTGCCGTGACGCCATTCACGGTGGCGGCGCGCGACACGCTGCTGCGCCCCCTCGGCTTCGGCCTCGCCGACCTGCTGGCCGGTGACCTGGCGCGGTCGCCCGAACTGCGGCTCGTGGAGCGCGCGCAGACCGAGGCGATACTGCGCGAGCTGAACCTGGTGGACGAGGGCCTTACCGACCCGCGGCAGGCGCCGCGCGTGGGACGGCTCATCGGCGCGCGACGTCTGCTCATTGGCGATGCGTCGATGCTGCCCGGCAACAGCGTGCGCCTGAGCGCGCGCGTGGTGGACGTCATCGCCGGCACGGTGCAGGACCTCGTGTACGCCGATGCGCCGCTCGACCGCATCATCGACGCCGAAAAAGCGCTGGCCCTGCTCCTCTTCGAGCGGCTCGGCATCACGCTGACCCCCGCCCAGCGATTGTCCATCGAGCAGCGGCAGAGCACGCAGCTGGCCGCGCTGGTGGCCTACGGACGCGGTGTGCAGGCCGAAGCGCGCGGCGACGCCGCGGGCGCCATTGCCGCGTTCGAGGAGGCGTCGCGCCTTGACGCGGCATTCTCGGCCGCGCGCGCCCAGGCGTCGGTGGCACCCTCGGGATCATCGGCACGGAGCAGCAGTGCGGCCAGCAGCATTGCCCGCGTGGTGGACCTCGCCGCACAAGGCGTGAACGCGCCGGTGGCCGTGAGAATCCCCGAGGCGGTGGACGCGCCGCTGAGTTCCAACTCGCGCTTTCCGCTCATCTTCATCATCCGGGTGCTGCCGTGACGCGCCGCATCGTCGTCATCGCCGCCGCGGCCACGCTTGCCGTGGGCGCGCTTGCCGAAAGCGCGCGCGCGCAGGAAGCGCTGCTCCCCCGCACCGGGTGGGGCATCGCGATGGGACTCTCGGCGTGGCACTTCACCACCGCCATTCCGCAGGCGAGCGGCGCGGTGGCCGACATCGCCGAGGTGGCCGTGCCGTTCAGGGTGCGCGCGGTGCGCGGCCGCTGGAACTTCGATCTCTCGGGCGCGGGCGCGTTTGGCGCGGTGCATCTCACGGCCAACACGGGGGACGGGGGGGTGCAGGGAGCACAGGACGCAGAAGACCGCCTTGTGACTATCGCCGGGCCCACCGACATCAAGTTGCGACTCACGGGGCCGGTGATCGGAGACAACACGCTGGTGACGGTCGGCTTCAACCTGCCCACGGGCAAGGTGGGGCTCAGCAGCGACGAGACGGCGGCGCTGCAGGCCATTGGCGCGCCGGCGATGCGCATGCCGGTGGGCGCGTTCGGCACGGGAGCGGGCGCGACGTTCGGCGCCATACACGTGGTGCAGGGCGAGGAATGGGCGCTCGCGTTCGGCGCATCGGTGGAGCAGCGCACCGAGTATTCACCCATCGCCATTGCGCTCGCGGCGGGCAAGGCCGAGACGAGCGTGAAGCCCGGCACGGCCGCGCACGTGACGGTGGGCTATGACCGGCCGCTGGGCGAAGGGCGGTGGAGCCTGCTGTTCGTGGGCGACGTGTACAGCAAGGACCAGCTCACCGCGTCGGGGGGCGGGCAGGCTGATGCCACCAGCGCGTACACGCTTGGTCCGCAATTCACGATGTCGTCGTCGATGCAGTTTGCCGCGTCGCGCTGGCGTGAAGCCGCGTTTGGCGTGGCGGCGCGAGTGCGCTCCGAGTTCAGCGACGCGGCGGGGGTCAGGGTGCCGGGGTCTTCTGGCACGTACCTCGAGGGTTCCATTGGCGGCGTGCGAGGCGGGTCGTCGGGTGCGGGGTTGATTGTCGGCGCCGATGCGCGCTGGCAGAGTGGCCTCACCTTCACCGATGCGCTGGTGGGCGCGGCGAGCACCGCGGCCGGCGTGACGCTGGGCATTGAACGCGCTGGCTCGCACACGCTCACGCGCTGGACGCTGCACGGGCAGTACGGCACGTTCGACACCGGGCGCGCGTCGACCACGGGTATGGGCGTCACGCTCGGGATATCCATTGCCGCGCGGCGGGAGGTCCAGTGATGCGTGCGATGCGTTCAGGCTCAAGACGCGCGCTGCTTGGCGCCGTCGCCGTAATGGCCATCGCCGTGCTGGGTTCGGCGTGCGCCGACAAGGCGTTCACGCCGGCCGCCGGCGCCATCAACCCGCATATGAAGCTGATGGTGATGACCACCACGGCGGCTCAGGTTGCGCCCACGGCCCGCTATGTGTGGGTGGGCGCGGCGGCCATCATTCCGGGCGGCGACACCGGGTTGCTGGCGATGAACAGCGTGCGCGTCACCGGCAGCACGCAGACCATCGCGCTCGAGGTGGATATTTCGCGCTGTCTGTCGGCCACCGCGTCCAAGGGTGGGAGCGGATGCTCCATTGTCGTGGCCGCCGCACTGCGCGCCGACAGCATCTCGCCGACCGACACCACCGAAATAGACCCGTTTGTGCGGGCGTTCGACTACGTGTTTGCCGGGCCGTTTGAGGTGGGCAATGGGCGCGTGCCGGTGATACCGCCGATGGACTTGTCGGTGTCGCGCTTCTCGATCTTCGACTGGGAGCAGGACGACGCGCTGCGGCTGGGCGCGGCCCAGCACGTGGTGAACGGAGGCGGGCCGCTGGGGCGCGTGCTTGCCGGCACCACGAGTGGTGCGGGCGAGCCCGTGCTGTACTCTGTGTCGCTGGGCGGCAACTACCTCACCCTCACGCCCGGCCAGTCGAACCAGGGGCCGAACCTGAACCAGGTGTATCCGGCGCTGGCCATCTTCGAGGGCGGGAAGTGGCGCCGTGTGATCGCCACCAACGCGCCGGTGCTCGTCAACTCGGGCACGCCGCAGGGATTCCTCGACGTCACCGCGCTGGCGACCAACGACGTCTACATCGCGGCCAATTCAGGGCTGTACAAGTTCGACGGCACCGCGTTTGCAAAGATCACGACCGTCACCGATTCACTGTACTCGGTGGCCAGCGCGCCACTTGCCGGCGGAGGGCGGGTAGTGATTGCCGGCGGCATGAACGGCGTGGTGTGGATTGGTTACGGCACGAGCTGGCAGCGGTACGCCACGGGGTCGTCCGCACGCTTCGACGGCGTCTGCATCAACGGGCCGAGCGAGGCGTTTGCGTCGAGCAACAGCTCGGGGGCGTTGTACCGGTTCAACGGCACGTCGTGGACGTCGGTGCCCACGCCGAGCACGGCGTCGAAGCTCGACCTGCAATGCGTGGGCGCTCAGGCGTACGTCACGGTGAGCGGAGTGGGGTTCTTCCGCTGGACGGCCGGCGGGTGGTCGGCGCTCTCGCTGAGCGGGCTCACGCCCTCGCGCCTGACGCGTATGGCGGCCGTGTCGGCCACCGAGATTTACGCCGCGGGCGACAGCGGCAACACCGATCGCGCGTTCTTCAGGTACGACGGGTCGTCGTGGACTGAAGTGGGGCGCCGGCGCTATGCCCAGTCGCCAATGCGCCTGTGGGCCGACCCGCGCGGCGGCGCGGCGTACGCGCTGTCGTCATTTGGGCGCCTCGAGAAGATGACGCCGGCCTCGGTGTCGCTGCTCAGCTACCAGCCGGCGCTGCGCGACGTGGTGATGACCGCATCGAACAGCGCGTTTGCGGTGGGGTGGAACCTGTTTCTCGCGCGGTGGGACGGCGCGCGGTGGACCATCGACACGCCGCCGGCCGGCACGCCGAGTACGCGCATATTGCAGGGCGTGTGGAGTGACGGCCCGTCCAATGCGTGGGCGGTGGGCAGTGGCAGCACGATTCTTCGGTACACCGGCAAGGATTGGCAGGTGGTGAGCGACATCAACAAGCCCGTGGCCACCGCGGACAACTACAACGCCGCGTGGGGCATTGGGAGCGACGTGTGGATAGCGGGCGAGACCACGCTGCTGCATTGCAAGGGGGCGACGACGTGCGCGGTGGAGACCAGCGGGCCCACGAATCTGTATTCCGTGTGGGGCACGTCGGCGTCCAACGTCTTTGCGGTGGGGACGGGGGGGCGCATTCTCCGCTTCAACGGCACATCGTGGTCGGTGATGAGCAGCCCCACCAGCCGTGCGCTCGCGCGCGTGGCCGGCAGCGGGCCGAGCGACGTATGGGCAGTGGGCGACAGCGTGATGCTGCACTTCGACGGCACGCAGTGGAGCAACTACCCGCTGACCGACGACCTCAGGCACACGTTCGCGCGCGTGACCACGGGGCTGCAGGGGACGTTCCAGGTGGGGATGTGGGTGAAGGGGCCCAAGGAGGCGTACGTGGGCGGCGAGAACGGCGTGATTGCGCGCTGGGACGGCCTCTCGTGGGCACAGCGCGTCGACGGCTACTTCTTTGGGCGGCGCGTGCTGGCCATCACCGGCGCGGCCGGCTGTGGCATGGCGCTCACCGAGGCGCAAACGGACCTGCCGGCTCCGACGCTCTGGCGGGGAATAGGCACCAACGGGTGCCTGAGTTCGCCGATGGGAGCGCCGGCGAGCTGGCCGTAGGGTACCCAGCTGATACGCGGGCGCCATTGACAGTTCCACTCGGGTGGCCCCACATTGCACTGGAATACGGCAGGCCCTTTATTGTAGGCGCACCCCGCCC
>CAYHCW010000103.1:0-6346 GCA_964355025.1 uncultured Gemmatimonas sp.
GAGCAGCGCGACCGCGACGACAAGGTGGCGCCGGAACGCCTGTATCGCGAACGGTCCAATGTGGTGACGGTCACCACCATTCACAGCGCCAAGGGGCTCGAGTGGCCCGTGGTGTGTTGGTGTGACCTCGTGCGCGAGATCACGCCGGACCACGACAAGCTGTTGATGTCGCGCCACACGTTCCGCGTGAAAGACTCGGCGGCCGACGCCACCACGGACGACGGCAAGGACCCCGAACACCAGGCGCTGGCGGCCGAGCTCGTGCTGGAGCAGCGGGCCGAGGCGTACCGCTTGTGGTATGTGGCCTCGACGCGCGCCAAGGACCTTCTCGTGCTCAGCGGCATCCCGCTGGGCGACATGCGCAAGTCGCTCTCTCCGGCGCGTGCGCTTCGGGAGACGTTCCCGACGCTCGGGGACGACGCGGTGTTTGCATACAAGAGTGCCGCCGGCGAGACGTACCATGCGACGGTGCGCGTGTGCGACGGCGGCACGGCACCGGCTGCCGAGTCGGCAGGTGAGGCGCCGGTGCTCGCGTTGCCGCCGTTGGTGGTGGACGCGCCGAGTGGTGGTTTGCGGTTGTCGGCAAGCCAGCTGATGACCTTTGCGCACAGCGGCACCACGTGGTGGGAGCGCTACGTGCTGCGCTGCGAGACGTCCGCTGGAGGTGGCGTGAGCCGCGCTGGCGCCAGCGTGATCGCCACCGGGTTGATTGTGCACGACGTGCTCGAGCGGTATGGCGACGACTGCGACGACCTGGCGGCGCTCATTGAAGATGCCATTGCCGTCCGCGACGAGGACGCGCCGGTTGCCGGTTCGGTGGCCGGTGCCGTGTATCGCGCGCTGGTGCGCGCGCGGGTGGAGGCCGCCACGACCTCGCCCGTGTGGCAGGGCATCGCAACGGCAGGGTCGGCGCGCCGAGAGCTGTCGTTCACGCGTGTATTCGCCGACGGCACCGCCATCAACGGGGCGCTCGACCTCGCGGCGCGCGACGGCCCGCTGGCAACACTGCTCGACGTGAAGACGACCAGCAACGCGGTGGAACAGCTCGCCGGGCGTTACGCCGTTCAGGCTGCGGTGTATGCCGACGCGGTGCGGGCCATCGGCGGCGCGAGCGCCGTGACGTTCACGCTGCTGACCGTGCCTGCAGGGGCGAGCGCCGTGGTGCCGACGGATACTGAGGTGGCAGGGCTGGTGGCGACGCTGCGCGCATTCCGCGCTACGACGTAGCCAGTATCCCCGCCAGCCGCTCCCGCACCATGTCGCGCACGCGCTGCGGTGCCAGCACCTCGGCATCCGGCCCGTACTGCAACACATGCCGCACGGCCCACTCGTCGTCGAGCAGCGGGTGGTTCACCAGCATGCTCCCGTCTGCGCGTTCTTCCCCGTGCGCATGCTCGGCGATCCACCGGGCGATGCGTGGACTGTAGCGCACGCTCAGTTGCTCCTCAGCGTGGTTCACCAGCGCGAGGCCATGGTGCAGTGTCTGCTCCACGTCCACGCCATCGGGCACGTTGGCGGGCTCGGCGAGCACCGTGGCCGAGAGAATGCGGTCGAGCCGGAAGATGCGGATGGTCTTCGCCTTGTCGCAGAACGCCACGAGGTACCAGCGCTTGTCGAGCACCAGGCCGTAGGGATGCACGGTGCGCGTACTGCCGGCGGCTGACGAGCCCGACCGGTAGACGATGTTCGCCTTGCTCCCGGCGTTGATCGCTTCGCGCAGTTGGCTCAGGTGCAGGCCATCGGCAGCGGCGACCGTCGGGGTGGCCGCATGGGCCGGACGGCGCGGCTTGGTGGGCGCAACACCCGGCGCAGCGCGGGCAATGCGCTTGCGCGCATCCCTGGCCACCTTGGCTTCGTGCGGTGGCAGCTCCTTTTCGAGTGCGATGAGTCCCAGTTCGAGCGAGGCGAGTTCGGCCGGCGTCAGCCCCATGGGCCGGCGAAAGAGCTTCGAGCGCAATCGCACCGTGTCGCTGCCGAAGGCCAGCTGCACTCCCTCAATGAAGCCGCCGGGGTCGTTGTCGTAGCGCGTCACCAGCGTACGCAGGTCGCGCGCGACGTCGTCTTCGCTCACGCCGGCAATTGCCGCGACCTTGGCAATGGGATGCGGTTCGCCATCGGCGAGCGCGGGCAGCGCGAGCAGCAGGCGGCGCAGCTGCGCCGCGGCATCATCAACCGTGCGCGTAGTCATGACGGCTCCCCGTAGAGCGCGGCGGTCCTGGCGGCGAGGTCACGCCATGCCGTGACTATCGGTGCCGGCGTTACGGGACGCGCCGCGCCGCCGAACGAGAGCAGCCAGCGCACGAAGGCATCGGGCCGGCGCACCACGAATTGCCGGCAGCCGTCATCGGCGGGCGCACCCATTTCGGCGCCCGCGGCGGCGTACGCGCTGGAATTGTCGAAACAGACGGTCACCGTGGCCGCGTCCCCATCGCCGAGCTCCCACGCCCGGCGCGACTCGGCGTGCGCCCACAGGTCGAAGTCCGCCGGCACGTCGAAGTCGGGCGACTGCTGTCGGGTGGCGTTCACGCGCGGATTGCTGATGCGGCTCACGCGGAAGTGGCGCAGCGCGCCGGCCGTATCATCGTGCGCCAGCAGGTACCAGATGCCCGAGATGAACAGCAGGCCATAGGGCGCCACGCTGCGCACCGAGTGCACGTCGCGTTCCATGGAGCGGTAGTCGAACTCCACGCGCTTGCGGCGGCGCACCGCGTGGTCGAGCGCTTCGAGCACCTCGGGGTCCTGCTCGCGAAACGACGAGAGCGTCACCTCGTGCGCGCCGCCGTCGGAGATCGAAACGTCAAACGCCAGCTTGCGCATGGCGGTGGCCGCGTCGGCGGCGAGCGCCGTATGGCGCATCTGTTGCACGCGCGCGGCCGCGCGGGCAACCATGGCCAGTTGGTCGGGAACGAAGGCCAGCAGCGGGAGTCCCTGGTAGCCCGGACCCTCGGGGCGATTCGGCTTGGCACGCGGCACTTCGTCGGGCGACGTGGACACATACGGCAGGTAGAAAGCGCGCGTCTTCAGCGTGTACGCGGTGTTCGGGCCGGCCTCACCATCCACGATTTCGATGGGAACACCCAGGGCGCGCAGTTCGTCCTTGTCGCGCTCGAACATCCGCATGCGAGCGTCGGGTTTTTGGCGCTCGCTGCTGTACGCCGGCACCTCGTCGGCGAGCGTCTCGAACGACACCGGGGAGCTCCGGCGCAGCAGGGCGGTGATGAGGTCTATCCACCGCTGCACCTTGGCGGGGCGCTTGGCACTTGGCATGTGCCGATTGTAGCGCCGGGGGCTGACAGTCGCCATCTGGGATGTGCGTCGGTCAGGTGGTTTGTGCGGTGGAATGGTACCGAGAGTGGGCGCCGACCGGCCTAGCGTGAAGCACCACCGGCATGCCCTTCCACTTGTCACGCGTCACGTGACACGGTACACTCATGATCAAGAGCTTTCGTGACCATCGTACGCGCGACCTGTTTGTCCTCGGTATGGCTCCGGGAGTTCCTGCGGACTTGGCTTGGCGAGCGGTCAAGCGCCTGAGACGAGTCGACAGGGCGAGGGCGGTGAGCGAACTACGGACTCCACCTGGACATCGTTTGCACTTGCTGAAGGGTGATCGCGCCGGACAGTACACCATCGCCGTCAACCGGCAGTGGCGCATCTGCTTTCGCTTCGAGGGCGGGCACGCATACGACGTCGAGTTTTGCGACTATCACTGACATGGAGCCCATCGATGAGCATCCCCAATGACCGCCGACCGACCTATCGCCCGCCACATCCGGGCGATCACCTGCGCGACGACTTCCTGCCAGATTGCGGGTTCACCATAGCTTCATTCGCCGAAGCCCTTGGCGTCTCCCGGCAATCCATCAACGAGTTGGTAAACGGGCGCCGTGCAGTGAGCGCCGACATGGCCCTCCGACTCGGCCGCCTGTTCACGCAGTCCCCGGATTTCTGGCTCGACTTGCAGCGCGACGTGGACCTCTGGGACGCCGAGCAGGCCATCAAGGGCGACTTGGCCCGCATCAAGCCGCTTCCGGTTCCGCCAATTCTCACCGAAGAGGAAGCCCGTTCGCCCAAGGTGCAGCGGGTAAGCGAGAACACGCCGCGCCGGAAGGTCGCGAAGCGCCCGAAGAAGGCTGGCCGGTAACGACTGTCAGTCCCCCCACCCACATTCCTCAGCGTCCCACTGACCTGAGCGAAACAACCATGACCACGCGCAACACGCCGCCGGTGCCCACCCCGCCCCGCCCCGGCAGCCCCGAGTTTCTGGCGATGATCGAGCGCCACAAGGACGCCATCGAACACGAGACCGGCACGCGCCCTGATTTCATTCTCGACATCGGCATCGGCGACCAGCCGGGTTACCTGGCCTCGATGGAACGCGCCGAGTTCGTCACGCAACAGCTGATGACCGAGCACCCGCCGGTGCTCTACGACCGCAACAAGCGCGCAGTTTTCGACATCGCCTGCCCCGCGGGGTGCGTGCACGGCGGCACGCTCTCGTACACGCGCTGGCTCCACATGGAGCTCCCCGATACCGCGACACCGGCCGATGCGGTGTCGCGCGTGGAGGCACGCGACGACGTCTACGACTACGCGCCATCGGCCAACGCCACCGCGGTGGAGTGGCACGTGAACTTCGCCGACCCGCGCCTGTTCGTCGCCTACGGCTCGGGCCTCTTTGCCCAGGACGAGATGCAAGTGGCCGAGCATCCGTCACTCGGCGCGCTGCGCGAAGCGCTGCTGGCCCGCGACTGGTCGGCGAAGACCGCCGAGCAGGGGCGATGTACGCCGGTGCTCGTGAAGGGCGTGGAGCGCCGGTGCCGGGTGGCGACCGACAGGAATGCCGCCGAGGGACGCGCGCGCGGATTGTATGGCAGCGCTTTTTCCGCCGCGCCGGGGGATATCGTGCGCCGCGCGACGGCGGCCATCGAGCCGCCGACCATCACGAACCTCATTGCCATTGCCGCGCCGTTTGGCCACGTCGGCCGCTATACGCCCATGCAGATCGACCTGATTCTCGAGACGGCGTATACCGGATTTCGCGCTGCGGTCATCGAATCGGACGGCGCGCCGGCAGTGGTGCACACCGGCTTCTGGGGATGCGGCGCCTTTGGCGGGCATCGCGTGCTGATGGCCATGCTGCAGGTGCTGGCCGCGGAGATGGCGGGCGTAAAGCAGTTGGTGTTCCACACCTTCGACTCGGCGGGGCGCGGCGCGCTCGACGACGCCCTGCGCCGCATCCGGGGCGACCTGCCCGCGCTGGCCACCGAAACCAGTGCGCTGGTGCAGCAGGTGGCGGCGATGGGCTTCAACTGGGGTGCGAGCAACGGCACCTGAGCGGCACTCGCTGGACTGTCAGACCCTCGCCGCAACTTCCGGAATCACCAGAAACCGGGAGATACGACCATGGCAGGATTCAGCAAGCTCTACGTGATCGGCGGTCAGGGAGGCTTCATGGGCTCCGACGGCGCCAACCCCATTGAGTTCATGATTCTCGTGGGTGACTCCAGCCGGCAATGGCTGGAGCCATTCTACCACGACGTGTCCATCAAGCCGCTCGGTCAACTCAAGACCATCGTCCCCGAAGGACCCGACGTTCCGGAGTCCATTCTCGACGCCTGCATCGCCTTTGCGCCTGGCTACTTCTCCAAGTGCCCGTCGCTCAAGAAGGTGCGCAAGGAACTGGGCGACCTCGAGCAGCTCGATTTCGACCACGGCAAGAAGGAGATTCCGCCATCGTGGGCCGCGCTGCGCGAAGAGGCGAGATCGGTATACGCTAACATGAACGTGTGGCGCGCGGATTTCGTGCCGCTCTTTCAGCCGCAGCGGATGCCGACCGCGGAGGTGCTCCCGTGAAGACCCGCACGGCCCGCCCCGCTATGAGCACGACGACCCACGCCGTGCACTCACTCCCCGTGAGCCTCGACGCCGACAGTCTCACCTTCGGCTCTATCTTCTCCATTTCGTTCCAGCGCACGCTGCGCGTCTCCGAGACAGGCATCAACGCCCTGCCCCCGGGGCTCGGCCGCTTCAGCGTGCGCAACGTCGCACAGCTGGCCGACCGCGCCTCGGCCGAGATGATGCGGCGCGGCGGCGTGGTGCTACCCATCTATCAGTGCGAGGCGCTGTGGATGAGCTTCAGCGCCGAAGTGCCGGTGGCCGTGCAGATAGGCGCGGGGATGCGCTGCGCGGTGACGGGCGGCGAGTTTGCGCAGCAGCTGAACCGACGGCCACAGAACTACCTGAACGCCAACGATCAGCCCTGGCTGGACGGCTTCAAGACGGCATCCGGCGAAGTGCGGCAGTTCGTGGCAGCACCATTGGGCGCGGGCGCTACCGTGGAAGA
>CAYHCW010000103.1:6446-8149 GCA_964355025.1 uncultured Gemmatimonas sp.
ATGGGACTCGGCGCCGGCGGCCGCATCCAGCAGGAGATCTACCGCGACACGTTCAAAAGGAGCGACTGGCGCGCCGAGCCGTCGGCGCGCGCGTGGGTGCACCTGGTGGCGGCAGGCCACTGGTTCGCGCTGACGGGTGAGCGCGCGCCATCAACGCCGGTGGACGCCGATGCCTACATCAGGGCCGGCCTGCCGTGGTTTGACTACTACGATGCCGAACTGCAGGACGTGGCGGTGTCAGCCGCGCTGGCTGGCGTGAAGACCGTGGGGACGCTGCTCGATGGCGGGCTCGAGCATGCGGGGACGAACGCACTGCCGCCGGGTGATGGGCGTGTTGTTCGGTATGGGGATCGCCGGGTGGAGCGGGTGTTGCCGGGGGATTGGAGGTGACGTAGAAATCCGACCGGCCTACCCGACCGGCCGGCGCGGACGTTTGCCGAGGTAATCAGCGAGTGCGCGGGGTAGCCGTCGACTGTGCGCGATAAATCGGAGCGCCTGCGTGGGCTCCTGCGCGACCCCGCGCATGAGCACCTCGAGCGGGGTCGAAAGATTCCGCGTTCCTTTCTGCAGGCGCGACAGGTAGCCGTGCGAGATGCCGAGCATGTCCTCCCAGCTCTGCCTGGGGACGTCGGCGAACTCACGATCGATGACCGCGACGAATGACTCAATCGCTTCGCGCTTCTTTGCGGCGTGCAACCTCTCGAGGACGCCGCTGAAGCGCCGCAGAACTGCCCCGCGCATGTAGAGCTCACCGCAGTTGCTGCAGACCGGAAGCTCCACGTCCTCGTCGAACACGAGATCGTCCTCATCGCGCAGGTCGAACGTCCGACCCTTCATGTTTTGCAGCGTGACGGCGTGCTCGCGGCACGACAGGCACCGCGCGGTCTCACCGGGCTGCATGTCATGGATGCCCATTGCCGTCCTCCCTGATCTCTTCCGTCGCTGGATTGGCGGGTGCCACCGCGACGATTACCTGTCCCGTGATCGTCAAGAGCGGTCGCTCAGGCTCATGATGTGAGATGATCGCCAACCCATCTTCGCTTTCGTAGACCTTCACGTACCAGCCAAGTCCGTCGCGGTAGCACCCGTATACATCGGCCCATACATCCGTCATCCACACCGACTCCACGAACATCGCATCCGCGAGCTGCCGCACAGTGCGGCGAGCGTACGCCTCGGCGTGAACCAACGACAGCTTGAGCCGCTTCGCGGTTGGATCCAGCGCGCGCGGCCAGCTGACGAATGAGGTGTCGGTGCGTGCTGCCAGCCGACGCAGACGACCCAGATTGCTCCTCGGGTGATGCCGACAGCGGCGAGAGCAACTGCAACCGTATGTGAACATAGTTCAAGTGTCCATTGAAGCGCAAGGGACAACGTCGGGGTGCCCTGACGGTACGTCGCGGCATCACCCAAACCATCACCATTCCATCGCCTTCAGAACCGGTCGACTTCACGACCAAACCACCCCAGACGCCCGAAACGCCACCACATGGTGTGAACCCGTGTGCTCGCTGATGCGCGCCGACATGCCCGCGGCGAACTCATGGCGACTTCGGCGGGGAAAGTGCTGATAGACGAGCGCTGAGTGGCCGGCGGCGTATGTCGCCGCGAGGCCTCGACGCACCGCTCCATGAAACGAGGTCCTAATTGCTTACGCCACGCGCCTGACCATTGCCGACGCCACCTCGCGCCGAGAGGCCCCG
>CAYHCW010000104.1:0-6520 GCA_964355025.1 uncultured Gemmatimonas sp.
AGGCGCAGGGGCGCGTGCGCATGCTGCTCGACATCGACCACGTGCTGACGACCACTGAAGTCATTCAGGCTAACGACGCTGCGGAGCAGTTGGCTGGCGTGACGACGGACGCGGCACACGCTGCCTGAGCACCGCGACATCGTACGGGCGGCACGGACAAAGGGGCGTGGCGGATGATTCCGCCACGCCCCTTTTGAGTTGTTCGCTGCGTGCGCTACTTCGTCACGGGCGTCGGCGCCGGAGCCGGAGCGTCCGCACCCGCGCCTCCCGTGTTGTTCGCGCGACGTCCCAGCGTACGCGACCACGTGAGCGTGGAGCCGATCCAGACCTTGGCGCGGGAGTCGCGGACGGGACTGGCGTGCAGCGTGTTTGCGTCACCGCCAAAGATGACGTGCAACGCCGGCGCCGCGGTGACGGCGCCCACCGCCCACGACCGGCTCACCGACAGGTCGGCGTGCGTGAAGCCACGCCGCACGTAGTAGCCCAGCGCGCCGCCATCACCGACCGACTGGCCGAGATTCCAGCCGGTGAGTGCTCCCAGCGCGAACGCTCCCGCGGAACGGCTGACGCTGACTTCGGCGTACGCGCCCTGCACCTTCTGCACGTCGTACCAGACGGCGACGAACGGGGCGAGGGGAGCGTCGAACTTGGCCTTCACGTAGGCTTCCAGCGTGTTGCTGGCCGACGTCGTGCCCGCCGAGTTGGGGAAGCTGTAGGTGGTTGCGCCGGCCGTGAGGGCCACGCGGCGCAGCGGCACCGCGGCCTCGAGCCAGAAATCATACTCGGCCATGCCGGCGCGGCTGCCACCGTTTTCGCTGATGTGGCGTTCGGGGTGATCGTAGCGACCGCCCTCGACGCTCGCCCACGCGCCGGCGGTCATCACCACACGGCCAACGGGCGCGGCGATAATGAAGTCAGGTTGCACCACCGGGCGATTGGTGGTGGTGAGCCCGCGCCACTGGTATTGGCTGTTGAGCGCGGCATCGCCCGTAATGGTCACCTGGGCGGCAAGCGGAAGTGCGGCCGCCAGCAAGGCAGCCATCACGCATCGTGCGTGGGTCATCGTCGATCCTCCTGATCGGGAATCCATCGGTTGGGGAGAGCCCCTCAACAGAGCATCGGCCCCCCGGGGTGAAAGCTGAACCGCGCCCGCGCGGGGCAGTGTGGGCCGGTGTCCAACGAACAGGCGCTCCGGCGTGCCACAAGCCGTTGCGGCCTCGGGTGGTGCTGACGGCCCTTCGCGTGGCGCTACTCGCGGTGCTGGGGAAGTGCCGGCGCGCTTCCGCGCCTACATGGCGCAGTACTATCGTTCGCTTGCCGCACCGAAGCCCTGAAGCACGGAGCACGAGACGCCATGACCACAGAACGCCCGGACCAGCCGGACCTCCGCGCCAAGCTGACGCCGCTGCAGTACGAGGTGACGCAGTGCAGCGCCACCGAGCGTCCGTTCCAGAATGAGTTCTGGGACCACCACGAAGCGGGCATCTACGTCGATGTCGTCTCCGGCGAGCCGCTCTTTGCCTCCACCGACAAGTTCGACTCGGGCACGGGTTGGCCGTCCTTCACGCGGGCCATCGAGCCGCAGCACGTCAAGGAGCACGAAGACCGTGCGTACGGCATGCGTCGCGTTGAAGTGCGTTCGTCCGAAGGGGACTCGCACCTCGGCCATCTCTTTCCCGACGGCCCCGGGCCCACGGGGATGCGCTACTGCATCAACTCGGCGTCGCTTCGGTTTGTCGCCGTCGAGAAGCTCGAGGCCGAAGGCTACGGCGCGTACCGCGCGCTGTTCAGCGCGCAGGAGTAGATTCTGCGCACCCTCTCGCGCGAGCTGCCGATGTGCCGTCGCCTGTTGCTTCTGCTGGCGTTTGCCGCTCCCGCGTTGGCGCAGCAGGGCGCGGCTGATTCCACGGTCATCGATACCATCGCACCGGGGCTGGTGCACACCTACTACGTGCACCAGCAGGGTCCGTGGCGGCTGCACGTGGTGCGCGTGGAGCTGCGTGGCCAGCGCTTCGCGGTGCGCACGGCGCGGGCCCTCGACTCGCTGCGCGGGCGCGAGAAGACCACCGCCATGGCCGATCGCGCGCGCACGGCGGGCCGCGACGTGCGCGTGGCGCTCAATGCCGACTTCTTCGACCTCAAGTCGGGGGAGAGCGTCAACAACCAGGTGAGCGATGGACGCATCTGGAAGGCGCTTTCGATGAGCGGCACCCCTGGGGGCGCGGTGAAGAGCGCCCGTGGGCAGTTTGGCGTCACCCGCCGCGGCCGGCCGGTCATCGACCGCTTCGTATTTGCCGGCATCCTGCGTTCAGGGCGCGCGCTGTGGGCGCTCGACGGTGTCAACGCCATTCCATCGAACGGCCAGGGCCTGGTGCTCTGGCTTCCCGAGGCCAACGGGCGGGCCCGCGCCGATTCTGCGCGCCCGGGCCGCGAGCTTGCCGTGCGTGTCGTCCGCGGCAGCTGGCGCGATTCGCTGATGCTCCAGGTGCGTGACAAGGTCGTGGCGGCCGATTCCGCGCCGCTCGCGAGCGGACACGGCGTGCTCGTGGCGTACGGCGCAACGGCATTGCGGCTCGATTCGCTGGCAGCACTCACGCGCCCATTCGCCGCGCGTGCCGACTGGTTGCCGAGCGCCGGACCCATCGATGAACTGGTGGGCGGATGGCCAGTGATCCTGCGGGACGGCGCATCGACCGTCGAGGCGTCGGCCACGCGCGAGTTGACGATTCCCGGCAATGCCAACGTGCGGCATCCGCGCAGCCTCATTGGCTTTGATGCCGACACGAGCCACCTCTACCTCGTGGCCATCGACGGGCGCAGCAAGGCGAGTGTCGGCATGACGCTCGTAGAGGCGGCCGAGTTTCTCCGCGGCATCGGCGTGGCGCACGCGCTCAACCTCGATGGCGGCGGGTCGACGACGCTTGTGATCGACGGACGCATCGTGAACACTCCCAGCGATCCGGGCGGCGAACGCACCGTGGGAAACGCCGTGCTCGTGGAACGACGTCGCCCCTGAGTCGAGACGGCGAAACCCGTACGACCGTCGGGCAAATCCCTCCTTGTAGCCGTCCGCCGGCACGCCCACCCTTCGTCTAGCGCTGTGCGTCACCGCGCGGGGAGGTAGGCGTCGGTCCGTGCATGAGTTGAGCCTCGCCATCGAGATCGGACGCCTGGCCGAGGAGCGGCTGGGCGCCTCGGTCGCGCGGTGCATCACCGTGGGCGTCGAGGTGGGGACCGGCAGCGCGGTGGAGCCGTCGGCGCTGGAGTTTTGCCTGGAGGCGGTGTTCAGCCACCCGCCGTGGGCCGGTGCCAAGCCGGCCATCACGCGCCCAGACGGCGACGTCTTTCAGGTCACGTATTTCGAGATCGAGGACGATGACAGTCCGCACGATTGAAGTGCGCGAGCGCGTCATGGCGCGCAACGACGAGCTGGCCGCCGGCGTGCGCGCTCGGCTCGCCGCGCACGGCGTCGTGGCGCTCAACCTCATGTCGTCACCCGGATCGGGAAAGACCACCCTGCTCGAGCGCACGCTCGCCGTGCTGGGCGAGCCCCTCGACATGGCCGTCGTCGCCGGCGATTGCCAGACGCAGAATGACGCCGACCGGCTGGCCGCCCACACCGCGCGCCTCGTGCAGGCGGTGGTCACTGGCGGCGCCTGCCACCTCGACGCGTCGCAGGTGAACGACGCGCTCGACCACCTCGACCTCGACACGACCAGGCTCCTCATCATCGAGAACGTCGGCAACCTGGTGTGCCCCGCCAGTTGGGACCTCGGCGAGAATGCGCGCGTCGTCCTGTTCGCCGTGACCGAGGGGGAGGACAAGCCGCTGAAGTACCCGAAGATGTTCGAAAAGGCCGACTGGGTGGTGATCACCAAGACCGACCTGCTGCCGCATGTGCCGTTCGACGTCGAGCGCGCGGTGCGCAACTGCCTGCAGGTGAACCCTCGCCTGCAGTTCGTGCACGTGTCGGCACTCACCGGGCACGGCCTGGATGCCTGGTTCGACGTCCTGCGGCATTCCGTCAAACGACTGGCGACCGTGTGACACCCATCGCCCCCCCGAAGGCGGCCCGGTTCCTCCGCGTCAATGGAGTGGTGCAGGGGGTCGGCTTTCGTCCCTTCGTGCATCGCCTGGCCAGGCGCCTCGGACTCACCGGCTGGGTGCGCAACGCGGCCGGCACGGTAGAAATCCATCTGGAAGGCCCATCCGACGTGGTGGACGAGTTCGAGCGCGCGCTGCGGACCGACGCACCGTCCGTGTCGAGAATCGACGGGTTGGAGTCGGTGCTCGCCACGGCCGACGGCGCCGAGGGGTTCACGATCGCCGCGAGCACCGACGCGGAAGGCATCCGCCCCGTTCCGCCCGACGTGGGCACCTGCGCGTCGTGCGAGCGCGAGCTGCTTGACAGCGCCGACCTTCGGTATCGGCACCCCTTCATTACCTGCACCGACTGCGGGCCGCGCTATACCATCATCGACGACCTGCCGTACGATCGCGAGCGCACGTCGATGAAGCGGTTTGCGCCGTGCGCACGGTGCGCGGCCGAGTACGCCGACCCGGGCAACCGCCGCTTTCACGCCGAGACGGTGGCGTGTCACAGCTGCGGGCCGCGCGCCTGGCTCGAGGATGTGGATGGCACGCAGCGCGGCGTTGGGGACGCGGCCATCATGCTGGCCGCCACCGCGCTGCGCGTCGGCGCCATCGTCGCGCTGCGCGGGCTCGGCGGCTTCCACCTCGCCGTTGATGCCACCAACGATGCGGCCATTCGACGGTTGCGCGAGCGCAAGCACCGGGATGCCAAGCCGCTCGCCGTGATGGTGCGCACGTTTGACGATGCGCGGGCCATCGCCGACCTCGGCGAATCCGAGGCGGCGCTGCTGCGCTCGAGTGCGCGCCCCATCGTGCTGGTGCACCTGCGCACCGACGCCAGGCTGGCCGGCACACTCGCGCCCGGGCTTGACCGCGTGGGCGTGATGCTCGCGTACACGCCGCTGCACCACCTGCTGCTCGAGGCCGTGGCGCGGCCACTCGTGATGACCAGCGGCAACCTGAGCGAAGAACCCATTGCCATTGGGCTCGATGAGGGACGCGAGCGCCTGCGTCCGCTGGCCGACGCGTTCCTGCTGCACGACCGCGAGATTCTGTCGCGGTGCGACGATTCCGTGGTGCGGGTTGCCGGCGCGCACGCGGTGATCCATCGGCGCGCCCGCGGCTATGCGCCGCTGCCGGTGCGCCTGCCGGTGGCCGCACCCCAGCCGATCATCGCCGTAGGGCCGCACCTCAAGAACACGTTTACCCTGGTGCGAGGCGACCAGGCGTTCGTCAGTCCGCACATCGGCGACCTCGAAGGGCTCGAAGCGCTCGAGCACTGGCGGCAGTCGTTCGCGCGCTATCGCACCCTCTTTCGCATCGAACCCACGGTGGCGGTGCGCGACCTGCACCCCGGGTATCTCTCCTCGCGGGTGGCCGACGAACTGGCGCTGTCGCGTACCATCGTGGTGCAGCACCATCACGCGCACATCGCGGCGGTGGCCGCCGAACACGGTGTCACCACGCCGGTGGTGGGACTCGCCTTCGACGGCACCGGTTACGGCGATGACGGCAATGTGTGGGGCGGCGAAGTGCTCGTCGCCGACCTTGCGGGGTATCGGCGCGCGGCGCAGCTGCGGTATGTCGCCTTGCCCGGCGGCGATCTCGCCGCGCGCGAGCCGTGGCGGGTCGCCCTCGGCTACGAGGCGCTCGCCCGTGCCCAGACGAAGTCGTTCAGTCTCGCATACTACGGTGTGCCCATGGCCACGCGTGTGGGTGCCGGCCAACAGTTGTCGCGCGGCGTCAACTCGCCGCTGGCCTCGTCGATGGGCCGGCTGTTCGATGCCGCAGCCGCCGTGCTCGGCGTTCGTCGGTTCGCGACGTTCGAGGGGCAGGCCGCGATGGAACTCGAGGCGCTGGCCGGCGACACCGCGGCCACGCCGCTGCCATTCCCGATCGTCGACGGCGCCGAGCGGCTGATTCTCGATCCCGTCCCGCTGCTCATCGCGCTCGGCGAGGGACGCCAGCACGGCGTGGACGTGTCGTTGCTCGCCGCGCGCTTTCACGAGAGCATCGCGCACGCGGCGGCCGAGGTGGCGCTGCGCGTGGCCACCGACGCCGGCATCGACACCGTGGTGCTCGGCGGCGGTTCGTTCCTGAACGCCCGACTGCTCACCAGCATCGAGCGGCGGCTGAGACAGGCCCGGCTGAAGGTGCTCGTGGCGCGCCAACTCGGTCCCAATGACGGCGCCATCAGCTACGGCCAGGCCGCCGTGGCCGCCTGGAGAATGGCACACGAATGACCCCTCTCCTGCGCACTCTGCACTTCACCGTGCCTCTTCCTCTGCACGTCACTGCGCCTCTTCCTGTGCACTGAAAACGATGTGCCTCGGCATCCCCGGCAGAATCCAGTCCATCCGTGACGACTCCGGCCTCACGATGGGCATCGTCGATTTCGGCGGCGTCCGTCGCGACGTCTGCCTGCAGT
>CAYHCW010000104.1:6620-8127 GCA_964355025.1 uncultured Gemmatimonas sp.
CTCACGATGGGCATCGTCGATTTCGGCGGCGTCCGTCGCGACGTCTGCCTGCAGTACGTGCAGGATGAAGTGGCCGTGGGCGATTACGTGATCGTGCACGTCGGCTTCGCGATCACCCGGGTGGACGAGGACGAGGCGAAGCGCACGTTCGAGGTGTTGCGCGAGATGAGCCAGCTCGACGAACTCGACTGGATGGCGGAGGTGGCCGACGCCTCCCTGGGGACGGGGAGGGGTGCGGGGCATCCGTTATGAGATACCTGTCGGAGTACCGCGATGCCGACATCGCCAGGGCGCTGATTGCCCGCATCAAGGAGCGCGCCACGCGGCAGTGGACGCTCATGGAGGTGTGTGGCGGCCAGACGCACACCATCGTGCGCCAGGGGCTCGATGAACTGCTCGAGGGCGCGGTGGAGATGATCCACGGGCCGGGCTGCCCCGTCTGCGTGACGCCGCTCGAGCAGATCGACAAGGCGCTACTGATCGCCGCGCGCCCCGAGGTGATCTTCACGTCGTTCGGCGACATGCTGCGCGTGCCGGGCAGCGACTGCGACCTGCAGCAGGTACGCGCGCGCGGCGGCAATGTGCGCATCGTCTATTCGCCACTCGACGCCCTGGCGCTTGCGCAGCAGCATCCGGACAAGGAAGTCGTCTTCTTCGCCGTCGGCTTCGAGACCACGGCGCCGGCCAATGCGATGGCGGTTTTTCGCGCGCGGCAGCTCGACGTGAAGAACTTCAGCGTGCTGGTGTCGCACGTCACCGTGCCACCGGCCATCGCCGCCATCCTCGAGGCGCCGGACAACCGCGTGCAGGGATTCCTGGCCGCCGGCCACGTCTGCGCCGTGATGGGATACACCGAGTACGAGCCGATCGCCGAGAAGTACCAGGTGCCCATCGTCATCACCGGCTTCGAGCCGGTGGACATCCTCGAGGGCATCTCGATGGCCGTGAACCAGCTGGAGGAATGCCGCCACGAGGTGGAAAACCAGTACGTGCGCTCGGTGCGCCGGCTGGGCACCGTGCCGGCGCGGGCGCTGGTGGACCAGGTGTTCGAGCTCGTGGACCGTCCGTGGAGGGGCATCGGCGAGATTCCGATGAGCGGCCTGAAGCTGCGCCACGACTTTGCGGCCTTCGACGCCGAACTGCGGTTTGGCGTCAGCGATCTCAAGGTCACCGAGCCCTCCGAGTGTCGTGCCGGCGAGGTGCTTACTGGCCGGCTCAAGCCGACGCAGTGTCCGGCATTCGGTACGCGCTGCACGCCGGAGCGGCCGCTCGGCGCGCCGATGGTCTCCACCGAGGGCGCCTGCTCGGCGTACTACAACCTCGCGAAGTACCGCAGTGCGGAACCCGAGGAGGCGACGCGGTGACCGCCGCGGTGAACCCTGCGGCGCTGCAGTGCCCGGTGCCTCTCGAAGCCAATGACCGTGTGCAGCTGGGGCACGGCTCGGGGGGCAGGCTCAGCGCGCAGCTGGTGGCGCGTCACTTCCTGCCGCAATTCGAGAACCCGGCG
>CAYHCW010000105.1:0-8103 GCA_964355025.1 uncultured Gemmatimonas sp.
CGCCCGAGATGCAGCAGAAGCCGTGGGGGGTGATGGCCAAGCGGCAGCTGGAGCTGCTGGCGCGCCCAGGCACCGTGCTGCGACTCGAGCGCGACAGGACTTCCACCGACCGATACGGCCGCACGCTCGCCTACGCATGGGTCGGCAACGTGATGATCAACGAACGGATGGTCGCCGATGGGTGGGCGGTGGTGCTCGCGTACGCCGACGTGCGCTACCTCGAGCGCATGAAGCGCGCCGAGCGCCTGGCGCAAACGGGAAAGAAGGGGTTCTGGCAGGAGTGGGCGTTCAGGTGCCGGCCCGTCGACTTCCGTGCACGCCGGTGCATTGACCCGCCGATGCGCGAGTCAGCGACGAACGAACCCACGTAGTGATGCGGCCCGTACGTCCGCCGGCTCTCGCGCTCCACCTTCGCGATCCCCGGCGACCGCACGGGCCGCACTTCAAAATATCGGACGATGATCGCGAATTCTTCAATTGTCCCGGTGCGAAACGGCCAGTGTCCTGACCACCGCCACTGGCCTCCCAGCCCGCCGGCATCATATTTCCCTGTCGCTCTTCACTTCAGCCCCCTCCCCGCTCCATGTCCGATTTCCGCGCCCGCCTCGATGCATCCATTGCGGGCCAGTACACCATAGAGCGGGAACTCGGTGGCGGTGGCATGTCGCGCACGTACCTCGCGACCGAGCGCACGCTGAACCGTCGCGTTGTCATCAAGGTGCTCGCGCCGGAGCTTCTGGCCGGCATCTCGGTGGACCGCTTTAACCGTGAAGTCCTGCTCGCCGCGCAGCTGCAGCACCCGCACATCGTGCCGGTACTCGGCGCCGGTGATGCCGACGGCTTGCCGTGGTTCACCATGCCGTACGTCGACGGGGAGTCGGTGCGCATTCGCATGGGCAAGGGTCCGCTCGGTATCGGCGAGGTGATCAGCATCCTGCGTGACGTGGCGCGCGCACTGGCCTTCGCGCATTCGCACGGCGTGGTGCACCGCGACATCAAGCCCGACAACGTGCTGTTGAGTGCCGGCAGCGCGACCGTTACCGATTTCGGCATCGCCAAGGCCATTTCGGCTTCGCGCGGCGTGGCGCCGGGCGGTACGCTGACGGCCATCGGCACGTCCATCGGCACACCGGCATACATGTCGCCCGAGCAAGCGGCTGGCGATCCCGACGTCGATCATCGTGCCGACCTCTATTCCTTCGGCGTGCTGGCGTACGAGTTGCTCTGCAGCAACCCGCCGTTCCACAGCATGCCGCCGTCGCGCATTCTTGCCGCGCACCTGGGCGAAAAGCCACGCGATATTCGCGAGCTGCGTCCCGATACGCCGGCCGCGCTCGCGCAGGTGGTGATGCGCTGCCTGGAGAAGATTCCCGACAACCGTCCGCAGCAGGGCACCGACATCGTGAAAGTGCTCGACTCGGTGACGTCGAGCGGTGCCGCCAGCGCGACGCCGGTGATCCTCGCCGGTGGACAGATGCGCATTGGCCGCGCCATCGGCATCTGGGCCGCGGCCACACTGCTGGTCGAGCTCACGGCGTGGGCGGCAACGAGCGTCATCGGCCTTCCCGAGTGGGTGCGCCCCGGTTCGTTCGCCGTGATGCTGCTGGGCCTGCCCATCATCGGCCTCACGGCCTACGTGCAGCGCACCGCATATCGCCTGTACACGCAGACGCCGGCCTTCACGCCGGGCGGCAACACGGCATCACACGGCACCATGGCGACGTTTGCGCTGAAGGCCAGTCCGCACGTCTCGTGGAGGCGCACCTGGATTGGCGGCGGCGTGGCCGTCGGTGGCTTTGCCACGCTCGTGCTCGCCTTCATGGTGATGCGCGCACTGGGCATCGGCTCGGTGGGTTCGCTCATCGGCAAGGGAGCGTTTGGCGCCAGGGAGACGATTGTCGTGGCCGATTTCAAGAGTCCGGCTGCCGACTCCACGCTTGGCATCACGGTGGCCGAGGCACTGCGCACCGACCTCGCCCAGTCGAAGAACCTGCGGGTCCTCACCAAGACTGCCGTCGCCGAGATACTCCGCTTGATGCAGAGGCCGGCCGATGCCGCGGTGCCGTACCTGCTGGCCCGAGAAGTGGCCGGTCGCGAAGGCGCCAAGGCGGTGCTTGACGGTGAAATCAACGAACTCGGTGGCAGCTACGTGATTTCGGCGCGCCTGGTCGGCGTGCTCGACGGCGCCGAACTGGCGCAGTTTCGCCGCACGGCCAAGAACCAGGGCGAGCTGGTGGAAGTGCTGGGCGAGCTGTCCAAGGACATTCGCGGCAAGGTGGGCGAAAGCCTGCGCAACGTGCACGAGTCCATTCCGCTCGAGCGCGTGTCCACCTCATCGCTGCCTGCGCTCCGCAAGTACGTGGAGGGCATCCAGATCATCGCCACCACCGGCGACAACGCCAAGGGGCGCGTGCTGCTGGAGCAGGCCGTCACGCTGGACAGTACGTTCGCCATGGCGTGGCGGCGCATCGCGGCCTCGTACTCGGCGGAAACCGGCTCGCAGGCAGCCGCGCAGGCCGCCATGATCCAGGCGTACAAGTACCGCGAGCGGCTCAGCGAAAACGAACGGCTGCTCACAGAAGCCACGTACTGGGCCAATGGCCCCACGCCCGACCGTGAGAAGGCGATCGCCGCGTACGAGAACCTCATCGAGCGCGACTCCACCAATCGGTCGGCGCTGAACAACGTCGCCATCCAGTACGCCGACAAGCGGGACCGTGTGCGGGCCGAGGAGATGTGGCGACGCGCCATTGCCGTGTCATCGCCATTCGGCGGGTCGTTCACTGGACTGGTGGCGATACAGCTTCAACAGAACAAGTTCAACGCAGCCGACTCGACGCAGGCCGCGTTCGAGAAGAAGCTGCCGTCCCACGCGCTGTTGGCCGCCACGAAGGCCTCGATCTTGTTTGCCAGGCGCCAACTCGGTGATGCCGACACGCTGCTCCGTGCCGCGTTCCCCACCGTCAAGAGTGACGATGGCCGCACGCAGACCGCCTTTCTGATCGGCAGCATCGCCACGGCGCGCGGTCGCCTGCGTGACGGACAGCGGTGGACGGCACAGACCATTCCGGCCGAAGCGAGCCCGGCGGCCACGAACGCGGCGCGTTTGGGCGTGATGCTCGACAGCGCCTGGATACAGGCCTACTACCTCAACGATGCGGCGGCTGCCAAGGCCACCGTCAAGCGCGCACTCGAACGCGTTCCCATGGCGTCCATTGCAGCGCCGGACCGCCCGTGGACTTTTCTGTTGACGATCTCGGCGGTCATGCGCGATGCTGCCGCCGCGCGGAGCTACGAGGCCTCGCTCCAGCGCGACCTCCCGTCGTCGCGTTTCTCGATGTACAAGGGCGCCATACCGCTTGCCAAGGCGATGCTCGCCATGGCGGAGAACCGGCCCCAGGACGCGGCGGCGCTGTTTGGCGACGCCGACAAGGCCGACATCGGTTCGGATTTCATCGGCCCTTGGCGCGCGCAGGCGCTCGACCTCGCCAACCAGCCCGACTCGGCGATCGCCGAGTTCGAGCGCTACGCCGCGTTTACCGATCCGTACATGCAGCTGCACCGCGACTTCCTCGCCGGCAGCCACAAACGACTCGGCGAGCTGTACGACGCCAAGGGGAACGCGGCCAAGGCGCTGGAGAACTACCAGAAGTTCGTGGATCTCTGGAAGGACGCCGACCCCGAACTGCAGCCCAAGGTGCGCGAGGCACGGGCGCGCATCGAAGTGTTGCGCAGGAAGGGACTGAAGGGGTAGGCAGTGCGCGTGTTCGTGCGTTCCTGCACGCGCTAGAACCGATCCATTCGAAACGGCGCCAGGTCAAACGGCACGGCTTCGTCCAGCAGCAACTGCGCCTGCACCTCGCCAATGGCGCTCGCAAACTTGAAGCCGTGCCCCGAGCACGGGCTCGACACCAGCACGCGATCGTCGCCCGGCAGGAAGTCGATGATGAAGTGCAGGTCGGGCGTGTTGGTGTACGTACACACGGCCGAGTCGCGCACCGGGGCCGTGGCCGCCCAGGGCAAGAGCCGCGCCACTGCACTGCGCACGCGCGCCTCGTCCGCGGCATCACTGGTGCGCCGCAGCGCGTCGGGATGATTGAATGCCTCGCCCTGATAGTGCACCGCCGCCTTGAGGCCGCGCGCCAGCTTGGGAAATCCGTAGATGAACCCCCCGTCAGCAAATTCGGCCATGTAGATGGGACAGTGCGTCGGCTCCCACTGAGCCACTGCGCCCGGCGGGTCGAACCAGAGCAGCACCTGACGTTCAAGCGACAGCGGCGGCGCGTGCGTACCGAGCAGTTCGCTGGCCCACGCGCCCGCTGAAATGACGATGCGTCCGGCCGTGTACGTGCCGC
Organism: uncultured Gemmatimonas sp.; assembly: GCA_964355025.1. Lineage (GTDB taxonomy): Bacteria > Gemmatimonadota > Gemmatimonadetes > Gemmatimonadales > Gemmatimonadaceae > PNKL01. The sequence goes on from CAYHCW010000105.1 coordinate 4,356, forward strand.
GCGCCGTGGTCACTTCCACGCCGTCTCCAGCCAACCGCCAACTCAACGCGGGTTCGTTGGTCCGAAGTTGCGCGCCATGCCGGGCCGCAACTTTCAGGTGCGCCTGAACGCACCGCTCCGGATCGAGGTATCCGGCCCGTTCGTCGAGCACCACCACCGCGTCGTCCGGCACCGCGAACTGCGGGTAGCGCGTGCGCATCTGCGCCCGACTCATGTCTACGGCCGGCAGCCCGTGCTCGGCGGCACAGCGGCGCACGCCGGCGATGAGCGCGCTGTCCGGCCGGCCGATCATCAAGCCGCCGGTGATGTTGAGCAGCCCGTCCACCCCGGCATCCTGCTCCAGCGCGTCCCATCGATCATACGCCCGCTGCAGCAGCGGCACATACAGCGGGTGCTCGTAGTAGAGCTCGCGGATGATGCGGCTCTCGCCGTGCGACGAACCGTGCGCGTGCGGCGGCGTGTAGCGGTCGAGGCCGAGGACCCGCGCGCCACGCGCCGCGAGGTGATAGGCGGTCGCGCTGCCCATCGCGCCGAGCCCTACGACGATGATATCAAAGGAGTTGGCCACGTCTGGAATATGGTCGTGCCGGCGGTCCGAGTCCAAAGTGGCATATTGCATTCCACTTTCAGGCAAAGCCTTACCGCTTCCATCCCGAACCCCGATTGGCGACTATTCTCTTCGCCCGACATTTCGGGTGTACGAATCTGCTCACGAATGAACCTCGCCTTCCGCCTCCTTCGCGTCGCACTCGCGGCCGCCACGCTCCATCTCACGATGGCGTCGCCGGCGCGTGCATGTGACCAGATGGAGCGCGTTGCGGCGCCGATGACACACGCCGGGCATCAGATGCCGATGCCTGAGGTTCCGGTGCAGGATCACGGCCAGCAGCCGTGCTGCCCGACGATGCCGGCCGGGTGCGCGGCCGCGGCGTGCTCCGTCCCGGTCGTCGAGACGCTGTCGGTCGCCGCGACGCCCGTCACCATTGCAATGTCCGCGCCCCATTCGGCGTATGCCGTGCGCTGGCAGTCCGTATCAAACGCCCCGGAGCCACCCCCTCCGCGCGCCTGAGGTGAGTCACGCCCGCGACTGACGCGGGCGCTCGCCGCGCGCGCCATCGCGCCGGCTGACCTGCACTCCCTCGGTTTTATGCCAACTTCGATTAATTCCATCGCGCGACGCGGTGCGGCATTCGGCATCCTCTGGATTGGCGGCGCCCTCGCGTTCGCTTCCACGCTGCTCATGGCGCAGGACCCCGCCGCCCTGAGGCCACTCGCGGCCAGTCGGCCCGACACCGTCCTCCTCGGCGAGCTCTACACGCAGGTGCAGCGCGTGAACCCGCGCGCCGCGGCTGCCCGTTCATTCGCTCAGGCAGCGCAGGCGCGGGTGCCCGGCGCCACGCGGCCGCCCGATCCGCAAGTCCAGCTCGGGTTCATGAACTACATGGTCCCGAGCCTGGCACCGATGCCCACGCTGGGCATGCGCCAAGTGCAGGTCATGCAGATGCTGCCCCTCGGCGGGAAGCTGGCGATGGCCGGCCGGGTGGCGGGCGCGCAGGCATCAGCGGCAGGCGAGCGTGCGCAGGAAGTGACGTGGGAGCTTCGCAGCGACATCGCGATGTCGTTCTACGACCTGTACGCCACCGATCGCCGCCTCGGTGTCATGCGAGGGACCGTGCGCCTGCTCCAGGACATCGAGAAGACGGCGGCGTCGATGTACCGCGTGGGTGACGGTCGCCAGACCGACGTGCTGCGCGCACAGGTCGAGATTGCGCGCATGGTGGAGGATACCGTCCGCATGCAGTCCATGCGGCAGACGATGGTGGCCCGTCTGAACGCGCTGCTCGATCGACCAACCGACGTTGCGGTTGGCGTACCCGCGTTGCCTCAGTTTCCTGAGTCGATTCCGTCGCGCGAGTGGCTCGACTCGCTCGCACATGGCAGCCGGCCGATGATCCGAGCCGGGCTCGAGGAGGTGCGCGCGGCCGAGGCGGCGGAGCAGCTTGCGCGCAAGGAGATCTGGCCGGACCTGCAGGTTGGCGCGCAGTACGCGCAGCGCGGCGGCGAGATGGGAGGCACGGAACGCATGGGGAGCCTGATGGTCGGCGCCTCCATTCCCATCTTCGCGCGCGACCGTCAATACCGGATGCGCGAAGAGACCAACGCCATGAAACAGATGGCACAGGCGGAAGTCGCCATGATGCGCGCCGACACCCGCGGCAAGATGGGCGAGGCCTACGCGAATCTCGTGCGGGCACGGAACCTGGCACAGCTGTACCGCAGCACTGTCTTGCCGCAGGCGGAAGCGACCGTTGCCTCTGCACTCGCCGCCTACCGGGTGGGTGGCGTGGACTTCATGACCCTGCTCGATGACCAAATGACCGTAAACAAGTACCGGCAGGAGCTCTTCGCGCTCGACGCTGACCAGGGAAAGGCGTGGGCAGACCTCGAGATGCTCGCCAGCCGGGCGCTCTTCGACTCGAACAAGGTTTCCGCGGCGACGCGAGGTGACAAATGACCGACCACATGACCGACCCCACGCGCCGTGCGACGTCGGCTTCCGGCGTGACACTCGCACGCGGCCTCGCCTACTTCGCCGTGCTGGCGATCACCGTCGGCGGGGTCTGGTTCGCCACCCGCGGCCGGAGCACACCGGCACCGGCGACTGCGGAGCACAATCACGCCGCAACCGGGGCTGGAGCCGGCGCGGCAAAGCCCGTCATGCTGTCGGCAGCCGACCAGCGGCGCATCGGCGTCACGTTCGCGGTGGCACAGCGGGGGCCGCTTGCCAAGGAAGTGCGCACCGTGGGACAGGTGACCTTCGACGAGACGCGCCTGCAGACCATCTCGCCCAAGATCGATGGCTGGGTGAACAAGCTCTTCATCAATGCCACTGGCCAGCCGATTGCTGCGGGCGAGCCGCTGCTCACCATCTACTCGCCGATGCTGGTCACCGCGCAGGAGGAACTGCTGCTGGCCAAGCGGCTTGCGCGCGATGTGTCCGCAGCGAGCAGCGAAGCGCAGCAGAACGCCAACGACTTGCTGGCCTCGGCGCGGCGACGGCTTGCGTACTGGGACATCCCCGCGGACGAGATCGCGACCATCGAGCGCACCGAACAGGTGCAGAAGACGCTGACGCTGCGCTCGACGGCCAGCGGATACGTGCTGCAGAAAGACGTGGTAGCGGGGCAGAAGATCATGGCCGGTGATGCGCTGTACCGGGTGGCCGACCTCAGCACCGTCTGGGTCGAAGGCGAGGTGTTCGAGCAGGACATCGCGAACGTCCGCACGGGCCAGATGGTGCATACGGACTTTGACGCGCTGCCGGGCAAACACCTGATGGGCCGGATCTCGTACATCTACCCGACCCTCGATCCCCAGACCCGCACGGTGCGCGTCCGTGTGGTGCTGCCAAATCCCGGCCTCCAGCTCAAGCCCGGGATGTACGCCACGATCGTCATTGCCGGCAACGAACGCACGAACGTGCTCACGGTGCCGCGCTCGGCGGTGCTGTCGACCGGTGAACGCAGCATGGTCTTCGTCCGCGATACCAGCGGCCGACTCACTCCACGCGAAGTGGCGCTCGGCCAGTCCAATGACGTACACGTCGAGATCCTGCGCGGACTCGCGGCGGGTGAAACCGTCGTCTCCTCGGCGACATTTCTCGTCGACGCAGAGTCCAACCTCGGCACCGCACTCGGCGGCATGGGCAACATGCCGGGCATGGAGATGACCACGCCGCCCAAGCCGC
>CAYHCW010000106.1:0-8087 GCA_964355025.1 uncultured Gemmatimonas sp.
GCTTCCCACCGAGTTCGGCCAGTTTCGCGCGATCGGCTACCGCAACGACGTCGACGCGCGCGAGCACGTGGCGCTGGTGATGGGCGACGTCGAGCGCGGCGAGGACGTGCTGGTGCGCATGCATTCCAAGTGCCTCACCGGCGACACCTTCCACTCGTTGCGCTGCGACTGCCGCTGGCAACTGCACGAGGCCATGCGCCTCATTGCCGAGGCGGGCCGCGGTGTCATCGTCTACCTCGACCAGGAAGGGCGGGGCATCGGGCTGCTCAACAAGCTCAAGGCCTACGAGTTGCAGGACAAGGGCGCCGATACCGTGGAGGCCAACGAGAAGCTCGGGTTTGCCCCCGACCTGCGGAACTACGGCATCGGGGCGCAAATCCTGCTCGATCTCGGGCTGCAGTCCATTCGCCCAATCACCAACAATCCCAAGAAGCTCGTCGGGCTCGAGGGGTACGGCCTTCGGTTGGGCGAGCGCGTGCCGATCATCTCGCCGACCACCGACGAGAACGCGAATTACCTCGAAACCAAGGTGCGCAAGCTTGGGCACCTGCGAGCACTGTAATGGCTGAGTTCGAAGGGACCCCCTCGGGCGCCGGCCGGCGCTTCGTCGTCATCGGCAGCCGCTTCAACGCGGTCGTCACACAGGCGCTCGTGGACGGCGCGCTCGAGTGCCTCGTGCGCCATGGGGCGCGCTCCGACGACATCGACGTCGTCTGGGTGCCCGGCGCCTGGGAACTGCCGAGCGCGGTGGCGCGTGTGCTCCAGACCGAGCGGTACGAAGCCGTGATCGTCTGCGGTGCCGTCATTCGCGGGGAAACCCCGCACTTCGATTTTGTGGCGGGCGAGGCCGCGCGCGGGCTGGCCGCGCTCCAGGGCGAGTTCGGTGTCCCCATCGGCTTCGGGCTGCTGACCACCGACACGCTCGAGCAGGCGCTGCAGCGGGCCGGCGGCGACCACGGCAACAAGGGATGGGACGCCGCCCTGGCCGCCATGCAGATGGCCGACCTGTTCGGGATGCTCGATGCGAGCGACGACGTCGAAGGCGACGGCTGATGGCGCGTCTCGAGACACGGGCGCGCGCGCGCGCCCTGCAGGCGCTCTTCGCGTGGGACGTGCGCGAGGGAACGCCGCTCGATCGCGTCGCGGCTCTCGTCTGGGACGACCTCGAGGTCGCCCCGGACGAGCGGGCCTTCGCCGGTGCGCTGCTGCAGATCCTGCAGGCGCAGGGCGCGGAGCTCGACGCCGAGTTGACGGAGGTGACCACCAACTGGCGGCTCGAGCGCCTCGGAGCGATCGAGCGTTGCGTCCTGCGCCTTGGGGCCGCCGAGTTGTCGCAGGGCAGCACGCCGCCGCGCGTGATCATCCAGGAGGCCGTTCGGCTGGCGGAGCGTTTTGGCAGTGCGCAGAGCGCGCGCTTCGTCAACGGGGTGCTCGACGCGCTCGCGCGCCGCATGGGGTGCATCTAGTGCGCGTGCTGGTGGTCAACTGGCAGGACCGCGAGAACCCGCAGGCGGGCGGCGCCGAGATCCACCTGCACGAGATCTTCGAGCGGCTCGCCGGGCGCGGGCACGAGGTCACGATGCTCTGCGGCGGCTGGCCGGGTGCCCCCGGTCGCGCCGAACTCGGCGGCATCGATGTGCACCGCACTGGCGTCCGGCAGACCTTCGCACTGCGCGCGTGGGGGTACTATCGCCGGCATTTTGCGGGGCTCCCGTTCGACGTGCTCGTCGAGGACATCAACAAGATGCCGCTGTTCACCCCGCTGTGGGGCACGCGCCGCGTGGTCGCCTGCGTGCCGCATCTCTTTGGCGGCACAGCCTTCCAGGAGCTGCCGGCGCCGCTGGCCAGTGCCGTCTGGCTGTCCGAGCGTCCCATCCCGCTGGTCTATCGCAACACGCCGTTCGAGGCGATCAGCGAGAGCACGGCCGACGATCTCGTGGGGCGCGGCATCGCGCGCGAGCACGTGCGCGTCATCTATCCGGGCGCGTCGTGCGAGTACTACACGCCCGACGCGGCGCAGCGCGCAGCGACGCCGATCTTCGCCTACCTCGGGCGCCTCAAGAAGTACAAGGGCGTGGACCTCGTCATTCGCGCCTTCGCGCGCGTGGGGGATCCGCGGGCCGTCCTCGAGATTGCCGGGGAGGGCGACTTCCGCCCGGCGCTCGAACGGCTGGTGGCGTCGCTTGACCTCGCCGCGCGCGTGCGGTTTCTTGGCTATGTGAGCGAGTCCGAGAAGCTGGCGCTGCTGCGGCGCGCGTGGGCAACCGTCTTTGCGTCGCCCAAGGAGGGGTGGGGACTCACGAACATCGAGGCCTCGGCCTGCGGTACGCCCGTGGTGGCGTCCAACTCGCCTGGAATCCGCGAGAGCGTGCGGCACGGCGAGACCGGCTTCCTCGTTCCACACGGTGACCTCGACGCGATGGCCGCCACGCTTCGGTCGCTCTGCGATGCCCCGGATCTCGTGGCGTCACTGGGCGAGCGCGGGCGCCGCTTCGCCGCGTCGTTCACCTGGGAGCGTGCCGCCGACGACACCGTGGCGCATCTTCAACACGTGGTTCATTCCGGAGGATAGGCTCGTGGAGATCGTCTTTTCGCATCGCGGCATCGCCCTCACCGAATCGATGCTCAAGAAGGCCGAGCGGGCCATCCTCAAGGCCTCGGAACGCGCGCCACGCGCCACCGGCGCCCTGGTGCGGTTCGAGCAGGACGGGCCAGAGCGCCGCGTCGAGATCGTGTTCACTGCGCCGCAGGGCGTGCGACTCGTTGCCTCCGCGTCGGGCCGCTTCTGGGGCCCGGCCCTCGACGATGCGCTCGTGAAGCTCGTGCGCCAGGCCTCCAAGGAGCGCCACACGCCGGCGCGCCACACGCCATCGCGGCGCGCCGCCAACAAGGACTGAGCCGACCATGGCCCTGACAGTCCGCGGTCTCGTCGAGCGCATGGGTGATGCGTTGCGCCTTACCGTGCTCGGCAGCCCCGACGGGCTCGCGCGCGAGATCCCGACGTCCGACGCGTCGGGCCCCGGGCTCGTGCTCGCGGGTTACACGGGCCGCTTCGTGCACCAGCGCGTGCAGGTGCTCGGCGAGACCGAAGTGAGTTACCTCGCCTCGCTCGAGCCGGCGCGGCGCCAGGAGATCCTGCGCACCTACTTCAGCTACCCCATTCCCTGCGTGATGATCACCAAGGGGCAGCCGCTTCCCGAGGGCATGGAGGGCGAAGCCCGCCGGAGCGGCATCGCCATTCTCGTGTCGGCGCTCAAGACGCAGGAGTTTTACCGCGCCATCACGCCGTTCCTCGAGAGCGAGTTTGCGCCCGCGCTGTCGCTCCACGGCTCGCTCGCCGACGTCTTCGGTGTCGGGCTGCTGTTCACCGGGGAGAGCGGCATCGGCAAGTCCGAGTGCGTGCTCGACCTGGTGGAGCGCGGGCACCGCCTCGTCGCCGACGACCTCGTGCTGGCGCGCCGCAAGGGTATCGACGTGCTCATTGGCCGGGGGCACGAGCTGCAGCGGCACTTCATGGAGATTCGCGGCGTCGGGCTCATCGACGTCAGCGCCATCTTCGGCATCCACTCCGTACGCCAGCAGAAGCGCATCGAGGTGGTCGTCGAACTGGTCGTCTGGAACAGCGACCTGCAGCTCGACCGCACGGGCCTCGATGGCGAGGTGATCACCATTCTCGGTGTGGAGCTGCCCAAGATCACGGTGCCGCTGAATCCGGGAAAGAACATCACCGTCATTTCCGAGGTGATCGCGATGAATCACCTGCTGCGCTACACGGGCGTGGACGCCGCGCATGCGTTCAACGAGCGGCTCAAGTCGCAGATGGTCAAGCGCACCGCCGACGTCGGCAAGTACCTCCGCGATGACGATGAGTGACGGGCCGCGCGCCATCGTGGCCGCGCACGGGCAGTTCGCCGCAGGCCTGGTCAGCGCCGTCACCTGCATTGCCGGCGAGGCGGCGGCGGCGCGACTGGTGCCGCTGAGCAACGCGACGCTGGGCGGCGCCGAGCTTGCCGAGGCGCTGCGCAATGCGGTGGAGGCTTCGGGCGCGCAGGTGGTGTTTACGGACCTCCCGGCCGGCAGTTGCACGATTGCCGCGCGCCGCGTGGCGCGCGACCACCCCGGCCTCGCCGTCGTCAGCGGCGTCAACCTCCCGCTGCTCTTGTCGTTTGCCGTGCCGTCGCACGGCGCGCCGGTCACCCTGCACGAGGCCGTGGACAAGGCACGCGCCGCGATGGCGGTGGCCCTGGAGGGACCTCGTGTCGATTGAGGTCTACCGCATCGACGACCGCCTCATTCACGGACAGGTGGTGGTCGGCTGGGGGCAGCCCCTTGAACTCGCCTTCATCGTCCTGGTCGATGACGCAGTGGCCGCGAGCGCGTGGGAACAGGACCTCTACCGTATGGGCGTTCCGCCGGAGATGCAGGTGCACTTCGAGTCCGTCGCCGGTGCACTGACGCGTCTTCCGGAATACCAGCAGATGACACCGCCGGGCCTCCTGCTCACCGGAGACACGCTGACCATGCGTCAGTTGGTCGAAGGCGGAGCGTCCATTCCGCGCGTCAACGTCGGCGGATTGCACCACCAGAGCGAACGGGTGCCGCGGCTCCGGTACGTCTTCCTGACGCCCGAAGAGGAAGCCGACCTCACGGCGATCGCGGCGCGCGGCGTCGATGTCGCGGCCCAGGACCTGCCGGGTGCGTCGATGGTGCCGCTTGCCGACCTGCTCTCCGGCAGCGGCGAATGACCGAGCCGACCACGCTCGCCACCCTCGCCCTGCTCGGCGCAGTGGTCGGTCTCGACTATGTGTCGTTTCCGCAGGCGATGCTGTCGCGACCCATCGTCGCGGCGACGCTTGGAGGCGCCGTTTGCGGAAACGCTGCCGCGGGCCTGCTGGTGGGGTTGTTGCTCGAGTGCTTTGCGCTCGAGACCATGCCCTTCGGCGCTTCGCGCTATCCCGAGTGGGGACCGGCGTCGGTCGCCGCCGGTGTCGTGGCTGCGGTGCCCGCCGGCGATCCCGAGGCGGCGGCGCGCATCGTCCCCTTCGCGGTCGTGGCCGGGCTGGGCGCGGCCATGCTGGCCGGCCGCACGCTGATCTGGCTGCGTCGATTCAACCTGTCCGTCGCGGCACGCCATCGCGACCAGGTCGCCGCCGGCGACGCGTCGGCGATTCTCGGCCTCCAGTGGACCGGGCTCGTCGCGGATTTCCTGCGCGCCGGCGTCGTTACGGTGGGCTTGGTGCTCGTGCTCGTGCCGACGCGCGACGCGGTGTTGGCGGCATCGGGCACCAGCGGAGTGCTGGCCGTCGCCGTGGCCGGAACGCTTGCCATTGGCGTCGCCGGTGGCGCGTACTGGAAGGTCGTGCACACCACCAAGGGCTACGGATGGTGGCTGCTCGCCGGCGTGGCCGTCGGCGGCACGGTGCTGGTGCTCCGATGACCGACGCGCGCACGCTTCCGGCTGGCACGTGGCTGCGCGTCTTCGCGCGGCTCTTCGCCGTGCAGGCCGGCTTCAACTACGAAGTGATGATCGGCAACGGCATCGCCTTTGCCGCCGAGCCCGCCTTCCGTCTGCTCCCCGGCGGGCGGGGCGGGGCAGCCTACGCGGCCGCCATGGCCAGGCACAGCCGGTACTTCAACGCCCATCCGTACCTGGCGGCGCTGGCCGTTGGCGCCCTGGTGCGTGCCGAGCTCGATGGCGAAGATCCGGTCCGCATCGAGCGTTTCCGCACCGCGTGCTGCGGCCCGCTGGGTGCCGCCGGCGATCGCCTGGTCTGGGCCGGCTGGCTGCCGTTTTGCTCGGCGCTTGCCCTGCTCGTCTTCGGTCTTGGATTCCCGGCCGCAGTCGTCGTGGGGGTCTTTGTCGGCACGTTCAATCTTGGGCACGTCGCGCTGCGCGCGTGGGGGCTGTGGGCGGGCTACCGCGGCGGGCTGAACGTGACATCGGCACTCGGCAACCCCGTGCTGCGCCAGGGCCCGTTGCACGTGGCCCGGGCGTCGGCGCTCGTGGCCGGCGCGGCGCTGCCACTCGCATTGCAGCGCATCGGGCAGCAACAGGCCTCGGCGCTCGGCGTCGAGCTGGCGCTGGCGGCGGTGCTCGCCGCAGCGCTCGCCCGGTGGCAGGGCCGCGTCGACGGCTGGCGCGTCGGCGTCGGACTGCTCACGGTCTTCGTCCTCTACTCGGTGGTGCGCTGATGGTCGAACGCTCTGTGCTGGTGCAGAACGCCCACGGCATCCACGCCCGCCCCGCGGCGGAGATCGTCAAGGCCGCGGCCAGGTTTCGCGCGAACATCACCATTGCGCGTGACGACCTTGAGGTCAACGGCAAGAGCATCATGGGCGTCATGATGCTCGCCGCCGAGTGCGGCGCAACGGTTGTCATTCGTGCCGATGGCGACGATGCCGAGGCCGCCGTCGAGGCGCTCGCCGGCGTGATTGTCTCGAAATTCGGGGAGCGTTGACGTGAGCGAGCTCTACACTGGCGTCTCGGCGTCGCCCGGCATCGTCATCGGGCCGGTCTTCCTCCTGCGCTGGGAAGTGCCCGAGGTGGCGCCGCGCATGGTCGAGCCGCACGAGGTGGACCACGAGGTCGCCCGGCTCCGCGGCGCCCTCGCCAGCGCCGTCGAGCGCCTGCGCAGCGTCCGTGACCGCACCGAGCAGCACGCCGGCCCCGAGGAAGCGGCCATCTTCGACGTGCAGATCTCCATCTGCGAGGACGCCGACCTGCGGATGAGCGTCGAGACGCTCATCCGGCAGGGATTCGCCGCCGAAAAGGCCTTCGACCTCGTCCTGCTCGAATGGCGCGAGCACTTCGCGCGGTCCACCAACGCGCTGATGCGCGAACGCGTGAGCGACCTCACCGACGTGCAGATCCGCGTGCTGTCGCTCCTGCTCGACCTGCCCGACCACGACCCGGTGGGACTCCCCAAGGGGAGCAACGCCATCCTCGTCACGCACGACCTCACGCCGTCGCTGACGGTGCAGCTGGATCGCGAGACGATTGCCGCCCTCGCCACCGACGCTGGCACGCGCACGTCGCACGTGGCGATCCTCGCGCGCTCGCTTGGCCTGCCCGCCGTGGTCGGCCTGCTCGACGCCACGGCGCGCATCAAGCCGGGCGCCGTGGCCATCCTCGATGGAACGCACGGCCTCCTCATCTGCGACCCGACGCCCGAGCGCATCGCGGAGTACCGCGCGCGCGAGCGCGTGGAGCAGGAGGAGGCGCGGTTCATGCAGCGCTACGCGCGCGAGGAGGCGGTCACCGCCGACGGCGCGCGCATCACGTTGCGGGCCAACGTCGACATTCCCGAGGAAGCGGCCGCCGGCGCCACCAGCGGCGCCGAAGGCGTCGGGTTGATGCGCACCGAGTTCCTCGTGGTTGGCCGCGCGGCGATGCCGGACGAAGACGAACAGTACGAAGCGTATGCCAAGGTGATGCGCGCCTTCGCGCCGCATCCCGTGGTCATCCGCACGTTCGACATCGGCGGCGACAAGCTCCCCATCGGCGGCTTTCCGCACGAGCCCAATCCGTTCCTCGGCTGGCGCGCCATCCGCATGTGCCTCGACCAGCCGGAGCTGTTCAAGGTGCAGTTGCGCGCGCTGCTGCGCGCGGCCGTGCACGGCGATCTCCGCATCATGCTGCCGCTCATCGTCTCCGTCGAGGAGGTGCGGCAGTCCAAGCGGCTCATCGCCGAGGCGGCGGGCGAGCTGTCGGTCCGTGGCGTGCCGCACCGGGCCGATGTGCCCGTCGGCGTGATGGTCGAGACGCCGGCCGCGGCGGTCACCGCCGACCTGCTGGCGCGCGAGACGGCGTTCTTTTCCATCGGCACCAACGACCTCGTCCAGTACACGCTGGCCGTCGACCGGGGCAACGCCTCGCTCGTCAGCCGCTTTACGGCCCTGCATCCCGCGGTGCTTCGGCTCATTGAGCGTGCGCAGGTCGCGGGGTCGTCCGCCGGCATCGACGTCTCGGTCTGCGGCGAGATGGCATCGCAGCCCCTCATGGCGTTTGCGCTGCTCGGTCTCGGCATTCGGCAGTTGAGCGTGGCGCCGCGTTCGGTGCCGGCGGTCAAGCACCTCATCCGCTGCAT
>CAYHCW010000107.1:0-8039 GCA_964355025.1 uncultured Gemmatimonas sp.
CGACCATGGTTTGGTTGTTGGCACCGGCATAGCGCGGGTCGCGCCGCATCTCGTCGCGCATGGTGGTGTTGATGAGGTCCACCATCGTCGTCGGCGCGCCGGAAAACTCGGGCGTCTCCTCGGTGTCGAACGACGCACCGGTGGGGTCCACCGTCGGCGAATACAGCGCCCAGAGCGCCGTGTCGGGTGCGGGCTGCGGCTGGGCCAGCGCGTCGTCCGTGGCGGCCAGCAGTTCGGCGTCGGCGGCCTCCTGGATGGCCGTGATCTCGGCGTCCGTCGCGTGTCCCTCGGCCACCAGCCAGCGCGGGAACGTCACAATCGGGTCGCGCGCGGCGTCAGCCTCGCGCTCGGCGGGGGGACGATAGAGCACCTCGTCGTCCGACAGCGAATGCGAGTACGGGCGGATGACGTGGGCGTGCACCAGCGCCGGCCCTTTTCGCTCGCGGGCATACGCGACGGCCTTCTTCATCACGTCGAGTGAGGCCAGGAAGTCACACCCGTCCACTTCCTGGATGTACAGACCGGGGAACGATGCGACGAGCTTCGAAATCGAGCCGCCGGCGGTGTTCACCTCGACCGGCACCGAAATGGCGTAGCCGTTGTCCTCGACGAGGTAGACCACCGGGAGCTTGAGGTTCGTCGCCGTGTTCAGCGACTCCCAGAACTCGCCCTGCGATGTGGTGCCGTCGCCGGTGGAGACGAAGGCCACCTCGTCGCCGTGGAAGCCGCCGTCGGTGATGCCGAGGAGCCCGGCGCGCATCGAGGCTTCGGCGGCGCCCACGGCCTGCAGGAACTGCGTGCCCGTGGGCGACGAGGTGGAGACGATGTTGAGCAGTTTGTGGCCCCAGTGCGACGGCATCTGCCGGCCGCCCGAGTTGGGGTCGATGGCCGCGCCGACGGCGCTGTACAGCATCTCGGCGGCGGTCATCCCGAGCGAGAGGCAGAGGGCCCGGTCGCGGTAGTACATGTAGAACCAGTCGTACGCCGGCTTGAACACCTGGCCGGCGGCGGTCAGCACGGCCTCGTGGCCGGCGCCCGAGATCTGGAAGAAGATCTTGTTCTGCCGCTTGAGCTGGATCTCCCGGTCGTCGATGCGGCGCGACAGGAACATCGTCCTGAAGGCGGCGAGCAACTGGTCGCGCGTGAGCCCGTGGGCAGGGCCCTGAGGGGCGCGGCGCTCCGATTTGGTCGAGCTGGCCATGAGTCGGGTCGTCCGAAGGCGAACAGGAAGCCCACTGATGGAGCCGGGGGCCGAGGCGTCGCTGTAATTGTAGTCCCGGTAAGAGAAGAGGGGGAGTCGTTCCGTCATCGAGATGCTGGCTCCGGCTGCTGGCTCCGCCTTGACGTGCTCCTGCAGCAAGGGCAATACTGGCGGACGCAGACGTCCCCCACGGAGTCCACATGCCAATCCGCCGCCTCCTGCTGACCGCCGCCACCGTTGTACCCCTCGCCGTTGCCGCGCAGGGAGGCCCGCCAAACTGGACGTGGGCGCTCGACCAGCCTGCCCGGCTGCTGAACGGTGGTCGCTTCACGCCCAACGACACCACGTGGGACTTCGTGAACATGGCGCCCGGGTGGCACGTAACGATGGGTCCCGGGGGCCAACTGTTCGACCCGTCGAATACGGCCACCGGCCGGTATGCGGTGGAGGCCGAGATGATCCTCTTTCCGAACTCATCAAACGAGGAGTTTGGCGTCTTCGTGGGTGGTGCGCACCTGGGCGAGCCGGATGCCCGCTGGACAGCGTTCACGATCCGTCGCGACGGCAAGTTCACCGTCCGATCGCAGCAGGCGGGACGGCGCGTGACGCTGGCCGACTGGGCGCAGCACGAGGCGGTGAATCCGCTTGCTGCCGACGGGACCGTGAAGAACACCGTGCGCGTGTTGGCTGAGCCCGATTCGGTGCGGTTTCTCGTGAACGGCGCGCGCGTTGGCGCGTGGGCCCGACGCGGGCTTGCCGTGGACGGCCTCTACGGCTTTCGGATCGGCAAGGGCACGAATCTCCACATCACCAACCTCGACCACACGCGGCGTCACGCGCCGTTTCCCGTGCCAAAGCCGTAGCTTCCCAGCATGGCGAGCAAGGGACGCGCGTATCGCACCGTCGAGGTCGAGGGCTTCGAGGTGCTCGTGGGCAAGGCGGCCAGCGACAACGACTACCTGACGTTCAAGGTGGCCAAGCCGCAGGACCTCTGGCTGCACGTGAATGGCGTGCCGGGGAGTCACGTGGTGATCCGGAATCCCGACAAGCTGCCGGCCATTCCCAAGCCGGTGATCGAGCGGGCCGCCGAATTTGCGGCGTTCTACAGCAAGGCGCGCGAAGCACGGGGCAAGGTGGAGGTGCACGTGTGCTGGGCGAGCGACGTGCGCAAGGAGCGCGGCTCCCCTGCGGGTGAGGTGCATCTGCGCCGCTGGGACCGCGTGAAGGTGTACCCGCGCGCGCTGGAAGAGGGGGAGGATGAATAAGTATCGCAGCGCTACTATATCGTCGGCGCTGCTGACGCTCGCGGCCGTCGCGGGATGCGGTGCGCGGGCGGGCCACGCCCCGTCGCCGCCGGCGGCAATACCCGCGCCCGCACCGTCCACCGTCGCGCCTGCGCCGCCGCCCTCGGCAGCGCCCGCCCTCGCACCGCTGCTTCCGCAGAATCCTTCGCCGATGCAGGAGCGCACGCGCAGCCATCAGCGGCTCCTCCAGCGCAGCGACCCCGGGGTGCACCTGACCATCGACGGCCTGCTGCCGAAGTCGGTGGACGTCTTCATCCCGCAGCGGGCGCTCAATACCGCCGCCGCACCGCTGGTACTTCACTTGATGGGAGCTACGTGGGTGCCTCAGCGGGCCATTGGGTCGATGAGCCGTCCAGTCATCGTGGCCGCCACGTATCTGGGCGGCGGCTCCAGCACGTACGCGCGCCCATTTGCCGCTGACACGCAGCTCTACGGCCGCCTGCTCGACACGCTGCGTGCGCGCATTGCGGAGGTCGCCGGCGCGCCGCGCATCGAGGGTGTCTATCTCACGGGCTGGAGCGCTGGTTATGGCGCGATCCGCGAGGTCGTGCGACGCACCGACAACCTGTCGCGCGTGGACGGGGTGCTGCTCATCGATGGCATTCACACGGGCTACATCCCCGACCGGAAGCCGCTGGCAGACAGCGGCGTGCTCGACACCGCCGGCCTGGCGCCATTCGCCGAGTTCGCGCGGCTTGCGGCGTCTGGCAGCAAGCGATTCATCGTCACGCACTCCGAGATATTTCCCGGCACGTTCGCCAGCACCACCGAGTGCTCCGACTGGCTGCTTGGCACGATGGGCCTCAAGCGGGTACCCGTTCTTGAATGGGGACCGATGGGCACGCAGCTGTTGAGCCGCACCACGAAGGGGCGGTTCGAGGTGCTCGGTTTCGCCGGCAACTCCGCCCCCGATCACGTCGACCAATTTCACGGCATGGCGGCGTTCGTCGAACGCCTGCTCGCGCCCTGACCCCGGAGTCACGATGACGAGTCTTCGCGCTGTCGCACTTGTTGTGCTGCTTCCGTGCGCGCTCCACGCGCAGGGGACGCAGGGTGATTACCTCGCCAAGGAGTTCAAGTTCTCGTCCGGCGAGGTGCTCCCCTCGCTTCGCCTGCACTACACCACGCTGGGCTCGCCGCAGCGCGACGCGGCCGGCGTGGTGCGGAACGCGGTGATGATCCTTCACGGCACCGGCGGCAGCGGGCGCGCCTTCCTCTCGGCCGCGTACGCGGGTGAACTGTTCGGCCCGGGCAGGCTGCTCGATACGGCGCGCTACTACATCGTGCTCCCCGATGGCATCGGGCATGGCGGATCGAGCAAGCCCAGCGACAGCCTGCGCGCGCGTTTTCCGCGGTACACCTACGACGACATGGTGAACGCGCAGCAGCTGCTGCTGGTGCGGGGGCTGGGGGTCAATCACCTCCGGCTGGTGATGGGCACGTCAATGGGGTGCATGCACGCGTGGGTGTGGGGCTACACGTACCCCGACTTCGCCGACGGCCTCGTGCCGCTGGCCTGTGCGCCGGCGCCGATCGTCGGGCGCAACCGGATGATGCGCAAGATGATCATGGACGACATCCGCAACGATCCGGCGTATCGGGGCGGGGAATACACCGAGCAGCCCAAGGGCGTGATCGCCGCATCACAACTGCTCTTCATGATGACCAGCGCCGCGCAGGTGCAGCACCGGCAGGCGCCAACGCGCGAGGCGGCGGACTCACTCATCGTGGCGTACCTCGCGGCGCGCGCACGGGTGACCGACGCCAACGACATGCTGTACCAGTTTGACGCGTCGCGCGACTACGACCCGTCACCGCACCTCGCGCGGGTGACGGTTCCCGTGCTCGCCATCAACTCGGCGGACGATCTGGTGAACCCGCCGGAACTCGGCGTGATGGAGCGCCTCATGCCGCAGGTGGCGAAGGGGCAGTTCATCCTGCTGCCCATCTCGGCGCAGACCCGCGGGCACGGCACGCATTCCGTGCCGAGCGTGTGGGGCAACTACCTCGCGGAGTTTCTGCGGGGGTTGCCGGAGCGCAAGTAGAGGAGCTAGGTGCTAGGAGCTAGGTGCTAGGTGCATCGATCTAGCACCTAGCACCTAGCACCTAGCACCTAGCATCTTGCCTTCAGGTTCCCACCAGCAGCCCTTGCAGCGCCCGCACGATGCCCTCGGGCACCTGATCGAGCGGCAGGATCTCGTCGACGGCGCCAGCCTTGATGGCCTCCGCCGGCATGCCAAAGACGACGCAGCTTTCTTCGTCCTGCGCAATGCAGTGCGCGCCGGCGTCGTGCATCTGCTTCATGCCGGCCGCCCCGTCGGCTCCCATGCCGGTCAGGATTACGCCCACCGCGTTGGGGCCGGCGGCGCGCGCTGCCGACTGGAACAGCACATCGACGGCGGGGCGCTGGTAGTGCACGGGCGGGCCGGACTTGACGCGCACGTGATACCGGCCGCCGCTGCGCTCGAGCAGCATGTGAAAATCACCGGGGGCAATGAGCACAGTGCCTGCCAGTACCGGGTCGCCGTCCTTCGCCTCGCGCACCTGCTGCGGGCAGATGCTGTTGAGCCGCTGGGCAAAGGGCGCCGTGAACGCCGCCGGCATGTGCTGCACGATGACGGTGCCGGGAATGTCGGCCGGAAGCCCGCGCAGCACTTCCTCGATGGCGCGCGTGCCGCCCGTCGATGCCCCGATGACCAGTACCTTGTTGGTGGTACGCAGCGGGCCGAAAGCCACGGGCGGCTGGCTGTTGGCCGTGCCGGTCGCGGCGCGTTTCTGGATGTGCGAGCGCGCGGCAACGCGCACCGCGCGCACCAGTTCCTTGCCGATGTCGCCGACCGAAAGCGAAGAGCCCGGCTTGGCCAGCACTTCGACGGCGCCGAGCGCCAGTGCGCGCACGGCCGTTTCGCTGTTTCGGGGGGTCAGCGAGCTGAGGACGATGACCGGCAGGGGAAAATGGCGCATCAACTTCTCGAGGAAGCTGATGCCGTCCATGCGTGGCATCTCGACGTCGAGCGTCAGCACGTCGGGCTTGAGCTGCACGATCTTGTCGCGGGCGACGTAGGGGTCGACGGCGGTGCCCACCACCTCGATGTCGCTCTCCCTGGAGAGGATCTCGGTGAGCAGCTTGCGCACGAGGGCCGAATCGTCGACGACGAGAACGCGGATCATTGCCGGGGCACCGGTCGGGGTCGGCAGCGGCCGGGGTTCAGCGGCTGGTGAGGAAGAGCCGCACCTGGGCGCGCCCCTCGTCAAGGCCGATGTCGATGCACTCTTCGTTCGACTCGACGTCGTTCTCGACTTGCGCAGCCTCGAGATGGCGTGGTGGGTGCAGGTGGAAGACGCCGACGCCGTTGGTCATCGCCGAGACGACATTGCCGCACAGCACGTTGCCGAGTTCGCCGAACGCGTCGTGCTGCAGCTGCAGGTCCACCGCACTGTCGGCGCCCAGCATGTTGGCGGCGAGCGCGGGCACGATGCCGGCGCTGGTGCGAATCTCCAGGCGTCCCGACTTGGGGCCGTAGAACCGGACGCTGACGCCCGTCGTGAGCGGGAGCTGTTCCTGCTCCTCCGTCAGCACGTCGGACGGAAAGAGCATGGCCAGCTCCTCAAAAGTCGCCGCTGCTGTTGGATACAGCTGGAACTGCGTCGAAGGTGTCATCGGAAACTCCCGTGAGGTCACGAATGACGGCGCGGAGTTCTTCCGGCCGGAACGGTTTATGGACGAACTCGGCGCCGAGTTCCTTCACGCGCTTGATGCGTGCCTCGCTGCCTTCGGTGGAGACGACGATCACGGCCACGGAGGCCGTATCGGGGTTCGACCGAACCTCCGCCAGCAACTCCTCGCCGTTCATCTGCGGCATGTTGAGGTCGAGCAGCACGAGATCCACCCAGTGATCGCGCAGCCGGTCCAGCCCCTCCTCGCCGTTGGCGGCCTGGTAGACATCGCCCACCGGCACGCCCGACAATCGGAGTGTCTTGATCACCATTGTGCGCATGACGGCGCTGTCATCGACGACGAGTACGTTGAATGCCATGGTTGATTCTCCTCAGAGCTCCCGTGTGACGCTGTCGCACCGCACCGTCACACACCCCGTCGCAATAGCGAGGTACACGGTCCGCGACTTCTGCACCCCGCCGACATCCGATGCCTTGATCATGACGCCGTTCTTCCACAGCAGCTTGCGCAGGGCAATGAAGTTGCGCTTGCCGATCTGGAAGCGGTCTTCCGATTCCTCGAGCCCCTGGTAGGCGCCGCCAGCCACACGCACGACCATGCGTTCCTTCTTGGCGCCCAGCGCATAGCACTGCTTGAAGAGCGCCGGAATGCCGGTGTCGACGAACATGTACGGGTTGGCCGTGGCCTTGGCCTCGTCAATGGATCCCTCGGGCATCATGACGTGCAGCATGCCACCGACGCCCGCGACGGCGTCGTGGACCGTGACACCCAGGCACGAACCCAGGGCGTAGGTGACGAGCCGGTCGGTGGCGGAGCCCGACACCTTCAGGTCGGCCATGCCGACGACCATGTCGGCGGATGCGGCGACGCTCGTGCTCATGCCTTGCTCTTGCAGTACGCTGCCGGTGCGACGTACCGGAGGTCGTGCGACAGCGCGTTCAGGGTTTCGGAATGGCCGATGAACAGGTAACCATCGGGCGCGAGCAGTTGGCTGAAGCGCTGCACCAGCCGCTCCACCGTCGCGCGGTCAAAGTAGATCATGACGTTGCGGCAGAAGATCGCGTCGAACTGCCTGCGCATCGGCCACTCCTGCATGAGGTTGAGCTTGCTGAACGTCACGATCTGGCGCAGGTGATCGCGGGCGACGAACCGGTCGCCTCCGTCATCCGTCAGGCGCTCGAAGTGCCTGGTCAGCGTCGCTTTCGGGACGTCGCTCATGGTCTCCGGCGCGTACGCCCCCTGCTTGGCCCTGGCGAGCACGCGGTGCGACAGGTCGGTGGCGAGGATGCGCGCATTCACCGCGCCGCCCTGCGCGTAGTCGTACAGCACCGTCGCGATGGTGTACGGCTCCTCGCCTGACGAACAGCCGGCGCTCCAGATCGTGAGGTCGCGGTTGCCCCAGGCCGGCAGTGCCGTGGTGCGCAGGAAATCGAAATGCGCCGCCTCGCGAAAGAAGCTCGTCTTGTTTGTCGTCAGCCGGTCGATCATGTCGCGCAGCTCGTTGGGGTCGTTGCCCACGAGGTCGAGATAGGCCGCGAAGCCCGGAAGGCCGAGCTGGCGGATGCGCTTGCCCAGGCGCGACACCACCAGCCCTTCCTTGCCATCCGTCAGCTTGATGCCGGCGACGTCATAGAGCAGCGTGCAGACCTTGGAAAAGTCGGCACGGGAGACCGTCGAGCCCACGAAGGACGCGGTGGCAGCGGGAGCGGCACTCATGGCGAGGCTCAGGCGACGGTGACGGCGTCCACTGCGTCGGCCACGCTGGTCGCCGTCGTGATCTCGGTGGTCGTCAGCACGTGATCGATGTCGAGCAGCATGCGCACGCGCCCCTGCGCCTTGGCGATGCCCAGCAGGA
>CAYHCW010000108.1:0-7974 GCA_964355025.1 uncultured Gemmatimonas sp.
GCACCTCCTTCGAGACGAGCGCGGTGCCCGCAGGAGCCGCGTGATGCGGGTCGGGCGTATGCCGTACCTCAACTGTGCCACGGTCTACGGCGCGTTGGATTGGGGGATCGTGTCGCTGGAGGCCGATCTGGTGAGCGGCATCCCGTCATCGCTCAATCGCGGCATGTCGGACGGGACGCTCGATGTGTCGGTGATCTCGGCGGTCGAGTACGCTCGGGAAGCGGGCAAGTACCTGCTGCTGCCGGACCTCGCCATCTCGTGCGATGGCCCCGTGCGGAGCGTCATGCTCTTTTCCACGCGCCCGGCCAGCGAGCTCGACGGCCAGCAGGTCATGGTCAGCCGGAGCTCCATGACCTCGGTGGTGCTGCTCGACCTGCTGTTCGAGCATGTCTGGAAGGCCTCGCCGTCGTTCGTGCCGGGTGATGCCGAGGCGGACGATCTGCTGCGCGATCAGGCGCCGGTCGCCGCGCGCCTCGTCATCGGAGATGCGGCACTGATGCTGCGGCACCCGGCGCACCCGGTCGCTGAGAGCCACGGACAGCACTATCCCTTCGTCTACGACCTCGGCGCGGAGTGGAAGGCGTGGACCGGGCTGCCCTTCGTGTTCGCCGTCTGGGCGGCCCGCCGCGACGTGAGCGTACGCTCCGCGCTGGGCGTGCACGCGGCGCTGATCGAAAGCAGGAACTGGGGGCTGGCCCATCTCGACCGGATCGCCGACGAGGCCGCCGCGGCCTGCCGTCTTCCGTCGACCGTCATTCACGAGTACCTCTCCGGTCTCGACTACGGGCTGGGGCTGCAGTATCTCGATGGGCTGTCGGAGTTCTTCCGGCGACTCGAACGAGCGGGGAAGGTCCCACAGGGGAAGCTCGTGTTCTTGCCTGCTGCGTAGCACGTTCGGGACACGGCCTTCGGCTGCCGTGTGCCAGACGCGACACGCCATTTGCCACCAGCTATTTCACCACCGATAAATGTCTGAATTCGCCAACCTTCTCGACCTGTACAAGCACGCGCCGCTTCTCGAACTGGGCGCGCTCGCCGACGCCAAGCGTCGCGAGCTGCATCCGGACGGCATCGTCACGTACATCGTCGACCGCAATATCAACTACACGAATGTCTGCGTCGCCGACTGCGGCTTTTGCGCCTTCTATCGGCGTCCGAAGGATGGCGAGGGCTATACGCTGTCATACGAGCAGATTGGCCTGAAGATCGAGGAGACCAAGGAACTGGGCGGGGTGCAGATCCTGATCCAGGGGGGCCACAACCCGTACATCCCGTTCGAGTGGTACCTGGAGCTCATCAAGTACATCAAGCGGCACCACCCGATCCACATCCACGGGTTTTCGCCGAGCGAGGTGGACTTCTGGGCCACGCTGTACCGCATGGACGCCCGGGACGTGATTCGTGAACTCGTGAAGGCTGGGCTCGACTCCATCCCCGGCGGCGGCGGCGAGATTCTCGTGCAGCGTGTCCGCGATCTCGTCGCGCCCAAAAAGGCCGGCGCCAACCGGTGGCTCGAGATCATGGAGATGGCGCACCTGGAAGGGCTGCGCACGTCGAGCACGATGATGTTCGGCATCGGCGAGACGCCGGAGGAGCGGCTGGAACACCTGCTGCGCCTGCGGGACGTGCAGTCGCGCACGGGCGGCTTCACGGCGTTCATCTGCTGGCCGCTGCAGCCGGAGAACACGCCGACACTCAGCCACATGCCAAAAACGGACGCGGTGGAGTACCTGCGAACGACCGCGTTCGCCCGGCTGGTGCTCGACAACATTCCGAATATTCAGGCCAGCTGGGTAACAATGGGGATGAAAGTAGGCCAGATTGCGTTGTCGTACGGCTGCAACGACTTTGGCTCCCTGATGATCGAGGAGAACGTGGTTTCGGCCGCGAACACGACGTACAGCACCACCACCGACGAGATGGAGCGGCTGATCCGCGACGCGGGCTTCGAGCCGCGCCGGCGCCGGCAGAACTACCAGCTCATCGACACCGCCCCCGCCGCCGCGTAGGAGACGACCACCGCATGGGAGTTCGCTTCGGGTCCGGGGCACGCAAGGCGATTGATGCCGCGATGGTGGAGGCCGAGCAGCACGGGCTCGATCTTCCCAACTCGTTGCATCTGCTGCTTGGCATGCTCAAGACGCCCCACGGTGTCGGCGCCCAGATGACATCGATGCTGGGCATGCCCGTGGAACTGCTGACGCGGGCAGTCGAGTCGCGCCTCTCCGGTGCCGGCGCCGCGGCGATGGCCGAGAGCGAGGATGCGGCGGAGTCGATCCTGCGCGCCGCGGGTGACCTTGCCGAGCGCCGCGGCGGCGGCGTCGTGACGGAAGCGGACATCCTGCGGGCCATGGGCCGCAGTCCCGCCAGCGGCGCCGGACGGGTGCTGCAGGAGGCGGGCATTCGCAGTGACCGGCTGGACGTGCTCCCGCTTGACGCGAGCGGCGAAACGCCGCCCGTACCCGCCGCCAAGGGGCTGACCCGCATGCGCACCGGCATCGGCTACGATTCGCACAAGTTTGGCCCTGGCGACGGCGTGGTGCTCGGCGGCGTGCTCATCCCGGCGCCGCACCGGCTGGTGGGCCACAGCGATGGCGATGCGGTGGCGCACGCCGTCACGGACGCGGTGCTGGGTGGCGCGGGCGTCGGCGACATCGGCGAGATGTTCTCCGATGCGGACATCGCCAACAAGGGGCGCGATTCCATCGAGATGCTCCACCTGGCGGTCGTGCGCGTTCGCCTGGCAGGCTGGACCCCGTCGCAAGTGGACTGCACGGTAATCGCCGAGACGCCGCGCATAGGGAAGTACCGCGCGGCGATGCGTGAACGGCTCGCGCAGGCGCTGGGCATCAGCGCCGCCGACGTGATGGTGAAGGGCAAGACCAACGAGGGGATGGGCTTTATTGGGCGCGGTGAGGGCATCGCGGCCATCGCCGTCGCCACACTCGCGGCCTTCGAGGTCGAGCGCCGGTGACTGCATTGCTGGACTGGGTGGCTGGCATCGACCTCACGACTCTGTACGCCCTGCTTGCGCTGGTGGCGTTCATCGAGAGCATTTTTCCTCCGGCGCCGGCCGACCTCGTGGTCGCATTTGGCGCGTTCCTCGCCGCGCGCCGCGGGGCAAGCTACCCCATCGTTGTCGCGGCAATCGTCGCCGGGAGCGCCGTGGGCGCGATGGTCGTGTACGGGATCGCGCGGCACTTCGGCGCCGACTGGATGCACGCCAAGCTCCGCCGGCTCAAGCTGGTGGGTGCCGAGGAGAAGCTCGAGGCCCTATATGAGCACTATGGCCTGGCGGCGCTTTTCGTCAGTCGCTTCCTGCCGGGACTGCGCGCCGTCGTGCCCCCGATGGCCGGCGCCATGCGAGTGCCGTGGGTGCGCACCATGGTGGTGCTCACCGTGGCCAGCGCCATCTGGTATGGACTGATCATCTGGCTGGCGTTCCGGGTGGGCACGGACTGGGAACAGGTCAAGGGCTCGCTGCACATCGTCGGCCGCCGGGCCCTCTTCATCGCCTTGCTGGCGGCGGTCCTGCTCGGGCTCGTCGGCTGGCGCCTGTGGAAGCGGCATCACGCCAAGCATCTCGCGGCGGAGTGACGCCCGGCAGCGACGTCTCGCGTGACTACCTGCTCGAGCGCTTCGCCGAGTTCCTGACGCTCGAGCACGGCAGTTCGCCCCGCACCGACGACAGTTACGGCCGCGACCTGCGACGCCTGGCCGAGTGGGGAACGGCGCACGGGGCACCTGATCCCGCGTCGCTCACGGCCGGCCACCTGCGCGAGTTCGTCTACTACCTCAAGGACCTGGGCCTCGCGCCGGCCTCCATTCGCCGCGGCATCTCGGCAATTCGTACGTGGTACAAGTTCCTCCTGGCCGAAGGGGTGGTGCGGCTTGACCCCAGTGAGCGGCTGGAAACGCCCAAGAAGTGGCGCACGCTTCCCGAGGTGCTCACCGCCGACGAAGTCGGACGCCTGCTCGACGCCATCTCGCTGGACGAGCCGCTGGCGTTCCGCGATCGCGCCATGCTCGAGCTCGCCTACGGTGCCGGGCTGCGGGTGGGCGAGTGGATCACGCTGAAGGTGACTGACCTGATGCTCGACGAGGGCGTGCTGCGGGTATTCGGCAAGGGAAGCAAGGAGCGGCTGGTCCCGGTTGGCCGGCGCGCCACCGGTGCGGTGGCCGTGTACCTGCGAGAGCTGCGTCCGCGGCTCGAGAAGGGGCGGGGCGCCGGGGTGCTGTTCCTGAATGTCCGGGGCGCGCCGCTCTCGCGAATGGGCGCGTGGAAGATCCTGCGCAAGTACGTGGAGCTGGCCGGCATCACCAAGCCGGTTACGCCGCACACGCTGCGGCACTCGTTCGCGACTCATCTGCTGGAAGGCGGCGCCGACCTGCGCTCGGTGCAGGAGATGCTGGGGCACGCCGACATCTCCACGACGCAGGTGTACACGCACATCGACCGCGAGTACCTGCGGTCGGTGCACAGGCAGTTTCATCCGCGCGGGTAGCGGGACAGGGGCACGGAACTCCGCGTGGGGCTACCTTTCGAGGCGTGATTCTCATTCTCGACAACTACGATTCGTTCACCTACAACCTCGTCCAGTACTTCGGTGAACTGGGCGCGGCACTGCAGGTGGTGCGCAACGACGTCATCAGCGTGGACGACATCGCGACGCTCGCGCCCGAGGCCATCGTCCTGTCGCCAGGGCCCGGCACGCCGGCCGAGGCGGGCATCACCGTGCCAACCATCCGGCGATACGGCGGCTCGGTGCCCATTCTTGGGGTCTGCCTCGGGCACCAGGCCATCAGCGAGGCCTACGGGGGGCGCGTCATCCGCGCGCCGCGTGGCGTGATGCACGGCAAGACATCGATGGTGGAGCACGACGGCACGGAGCTCTTTGCCGGGGTGCCGTCCCCGCTCAGCGTCATGCGGTACCACTCGCTCGTCATCGAGTTCGGCACGCTGCCCGCGTGCCTCGAGATCACGGCGCGGGCGGCGGACGACGCCACGGAAATTCATGCCGTCCGCCACCGCGAGCATCCCGTGTGGGGCGTGCAGTTCCATCCCGAGTCGATCCTCACGCAGGACGGCAAGCGCCTGCTGGCGAACTTCCTCCAGCTCGCCCGCCGGCACGCAGGGCTTGCCGCGTGACCCTGACGCGCCGCCTGCTGCTCGCCGTCGCCATCGCCGTACCGGCGTTCGCGCTGGTCTTCTTCTTCGCGGTGGCTCGTGTCGTTGGCGCCCGCATGAACCGCATCGACGACGCGCGGGCGATCGTCGTCTCGGCGCGCGCCGACTCGCTGCACCGGACGTTGCGAGTGGCCGACCTGCACAACGACCTGCTGCTGTGGGATCGCAACCCCGTGGAGCGGGGCTTCAGCGGACACACGGACGTGCCACGGCTGGTTGAGGGCAATGTGGCGGTGGAGGTCTTTTCGACGGTCACCAAGACGCCCAAAGGACAGAACTACGAGCGCAACGGGGCGGAGTCAGACAACATCACCCTGCTGGCGGTGGCGTCGCGCTGGCCGCGGCGCACGTGGAACAGCCGGTTGCAGCGCGCGCTGCACGAGGCCGACAAGCTGCACCATGCCGCGGCGGTCTCCGAGGGACGGTTGGTCCTCGTCACCACGGCGGCCGAATTGCAGCGCGCGCTCGATTTCCGGTCGCAGACGCCGAACATCAAGCCCGTCGCCGGTATCCTCAACACCGAAGGCCTGCAGGCCCTCGACGGCGAGGCCGCGAACCTCGACACGTTGTTCGCGCACGGATTCCGCCTCGCAGGGCTCGCGCACTTCTTCGACAACGAACTGGCGGGGTCGGCGCACGGCACCGGCAAGGGCGGCCTGTCCCCGATGGGACGGCAGGTGGTGCAGCGCATGCAGGCGCTGCGGATGATCGTGGACCTCGCGCACGTCGCGCCGCGCGCGTTCGACGACGTGCTGGCCATGACCACGCGCCCCGTGCTCGTCTCGCATACCGGCGTGCAGGCCACGTGCGCCGGGCCGCGCAACCTGACGGACGACCAGTTGCGCCGGCTCGCCGGCAACGGCGCGCTGATCGGCATCGGGTTCTGGGACGGCGCGGTGTGCGATATTTCGCCGCGCTCCATCGCGCGCGCCATTCGGCACGCCGTCGCTGTGGCGGGCCTCAGCCACGTCGCCCTTGGCTCCGACTGGGACGGCGCCACGACGGTGGCGTTCGGGGCGGATCAGCTGAACCAGCTCACCGACGCCCTGTTGCAGGAGGGGTTCTCGGAGGCCGAGATCCGCGCGGTCATGGGGGAGAACGCCATCCGGTTCCTGTTGGAGAACCTCCCGCCAAGCCAGTAGATTCCCCGTACGGCGTACTGCGTAATGCGTACTGCGTACCGCGTAGAGCGTAGAGCGTAAAGCTGCCGTACGAAGCCACTCTATCCAGACTCCGGAGTCCGTAATGTCTGTCCGTCTTGGCGACGATGCCCCGAATTTCTCGGCCGACACCACGCAGGGGCGCATCAATTTTCACGAGTGGAAGGGAAGCAGCTGGGCCGTGCTCTTCTCTCATCCGAAGGACTTCACGCCCGTCTGCACGACGGAACTCGGCACGGTTGCCCGGTTGATGCCGGAGTTCACCAGGCGCAACACCAAGGTCATCGGCCTCTCGGTGGACTCGGTGGCGTCGCACCACACCTGGGAGCAGGACATCGGCGAGGTGATGGGCACCACGGTGAACTTTCCGATGATCGCCGATCCTGACCGCGCCGTGTCGATGCTCTACGACATGATCCATCCGAATGCGAGCGACACCTTGACCGTGCGGTCGGTCTTTGTCATCGGGCCCGACAACAAGGTCAAGCTCTCGCTCACGTACCCGGCCTCGACCGGGCGCAATTTCGACGAGATCCTGCGTGTGCTCGACGCCCTCCAGCTCTCGGCCAGGTTCCCGGTGGCGACGCCGGCCAACTGGCAGTCCGGGCAGGACGTCATCGTGGCGCTGTCGTTGAGCACCGAGGAGGCCAAGGGCAAGTTCCCCAAGGGCGTCACCGAAGTGAAGCCGTACCTCCGGACGACGCCGCAGCCGGGATAGACCAGGTGCTAGGTGCTAGGTGCTAGGTGCTAGGTGCCAGGTGCTAGGTGCTAGGTGCTAGGTGCTAGCAGTGTTGAAGGCTCTCCGGGAAGGGAGATCCTTGGCAGTCTAAGCGGCCTCGGTTCCAGAGCCGGATTCACGGCTTTTTGACCTCCCGCGTTCCCGGTCATATATTTGCTGGCGTGGATTTTGCATCTACGACCCAGCTACCGGGGGGTGCTCAGTGAGCATCCTGGCCGTGATCCCCGCCCGCCTGGGTGCCACCAGGCTCCCGCGGAAGCCGCTCCGCCCGCTGGGTGGCGCTCCCTTGGTGGTCCGCGTCTGGGAGCGGGTGCGCAGCCTCGGGTTGGCCGACCGGGTCGTCGTGGCCACCGAGTCGTCCGAGGTGCTCGAGGTGCTCTCCGTGCACGGCGCCGAGGGCGTGCTGACCTCGGACCTGCATCCCTCGGGCACTGACCGCGTGGCCGAGGTGGCTGGGCGCCCGGAGTTTGCCGGCTTCGACGTGGTCGTCAACGTGCAGGGCGACGAGCCCTTCATGCGCGGCGACGCCATGGCCGGCGCCATTTCCATGGTGCGCGACCACGGCTTCGACCTTGGCACGGCGGCCGGACGGCGAGGCCCCGAGATCCTGAATGACCCGAACTGCGTGAAGGTGGTGCGCGCCGACGACGGCCGCGCGCTCTACTTCTCGCGCGCCGCCGTCCCGTTCCTGCGCGACGAAGCCGATCGCGCCGACCGCGACGACCTGGTGCTCCAGCACATGGGCATCTACGCCGCGCGCCGGGAAGCGCTGTTCCGTTGGGTGCGGCTGCCGCTGCATCCGCTCGAACTCGTCGAGAAGCTCGAGCAGCTCCGCGCCCTCGCCGCCGGCCTGGCGATGGGGGTGGCCATCGTCGAGGCCCCGTCGT
>CAYHCW010000109.1:0-7848 GCA_964355025.1 uncultured Gemmatimonas sp.
ACACCACCCGCGCCCACCCGGTATACGAGAACTTCAGCGTCATGCCCGTGAGGGCGAGGCTGATGAAGCTGAGGATCATGAAGACGTGCATCGCCCGGTGCAGCGGCGTGAAGCGCTGGTACTCGAGCTCGCCTTCCTTGGCGGGCGGATGCCGGCCGAATTCCTGCCGCATCTTCAGTGCGCGCGGCAGCCACATCAGCGTGTGCGCGCCGCTGACCGTGAAGGTCACCACCAGCAGCGTGGTCATCGCCCAGAAGACCCAGAACAGGATGGGGTACTTGTCCAGGTCGTGGTGCGTCGCGTGCGTCAGGTACCCGGCGAACTTCCGCGACGCGCCGGCGTGGCACTTGGCGCACGTCGCCACGACATTCTGCCGGCTGAGGTGCGACTTGGGGTCGGCAACCTTCAGGATGTCGTGCGCCCCGTGGCAGTCGTAGCACTGCGCCGTCTTGGTGTAGCCGAGGCGCGACACCTTGCCGTGGTACGTCTCGAAGTAGCTCTCGGAGATTTCCTTGTGGCAGCTGCCGCACTGCCCCATGATCTTGAGCTTGAAGCCGTCTGCGTCGGTGCGTCCGATGGTGTGCGCGGAGTGGCAGTCGTCGCAGACGGGAAGCCTGTCGCCGGACGTGCTGACGAGCGCCGAATGGATGCTCTGCTCGAATTGCTTGGCGATGCCTTCGTGGCAGCTGCCGCAGGTGCGGGGCAGGTTGTTGCGGTTGACGCTCGACAGCGTGCTGTCGCGCGGCAGGACGCTGTGCGCCGTGTGGCAGCTGGTGCACGTGGCGGTGACGACGAGGCCGCTCTCGATGAGCCCCTTGCCGTGGATGCTCTCGGCGTAGCGCTCGACGATCTGTGTCTGCGTGCCCTTGTACGCGACCGCCGCCTTGTTGCCGGTGCGGTGACAGCGCGCGCAGAGGTCGGGCACGTGCGTCGGGAATGACGGCGATTTCGGGTCCTTCTTGCCGAGCACGGCGTGCGTGCCATGGCACTGCTTGCAGGTTGGAGCGAGCGAATCGCCCTTCACGAGCGCCTGCTGGCCGTGGGTGCTCAGCTGGTACTGCGCCCCGACCTCCGCGTGGCACGCCGCACAGTTCACCTTCTGCGTGATGGTCTCGCACGGACGCAGGCGCGACGGGCTGACGCCCGTGTGACACTGGCTGCAGGCCTGCTTGGCGTGCATCGAACCGCCCATCGCCAGGCTGTCGACGAAGAGCGAACGCCCGTCCTTCGACGCCTTGATGTCGCGCCGCTCGTGGCAGCGGAGGCAATCGCGGTCGGCCATCCCCTGGTCGTAGAACACCTTGCGGGCCTTGTGGGGCTCGTGGCAGTCCACGCAGGCGGGCAGCACGTGCGCCTCGCGCTCCCACAGCTTGCCCTGGATCACCTTGCGGTGCACTGCCTCGATTTGCGCGTGACACTGCGCGCAGGTGGCCGCGATGTTCGCGCGCGCAATCGAGGACTTCGCGTCGGTATGCGGCAGGATGCGATGGGCGGTGTGGCACGAGACGCAGGTGGCCGTCACCGTGAGGCCCTTGTTCATCAGCGCATCGCCGTGGATGCTCTCGGTGTAGTTGCTGATGATGTTGGACTGGTGGATCACGCGCTGCTTCTGCACGCGCC
Source organism: uncultured Gemmatimonas sp. (assembly GCA_964355025.1). Classification (GTDB taxonomy): domain Bacteria; phylum Gemmatimonadota; class Gemmatimonadetes; order Gemmatimonadales; family Gemmatimonadaceae; genus PNKL01. Next base: position 1,621 of record CAYHCW010000109.1, read on the forward strand.
CGCCCTCCGAGTGGCACTGGCCGCACAGGTACGGAATGCGCGACGGCTGCACCGGCGACCGCGGGTCCTTGAGCGCCAGGATCTCGTGGGTGCCGTGGCAATTGCTGCAGTGCGGCGCCAGGTCGTCGCCGCGGGCGATGGCCTTGCCGTGGAGCGACTGGTCGTGTTGCCGCTGTTCGTCGGCATGGCAGCTGCCGCAGGCCGCCGGCTTCAGCGTCTCGTCGTGCGGCAGGTCCTTCCCCTTCAGGTCGGCGTGACAGCCAATGCAGGCCTGCTTGCCGTGGATCGTCGCCTCGAACTTCTTCTGGTCCACGAACAGCGACACCGTCCTGCCGGCGCGCTTCTTGGTGAGGCTCTTGTCGTTGTGACAGCTGAAGCAGTCGTCATTCGCCTGCGCCGCCGCCTGCCCGGGCACGCCGAGCAGGAGCGCCAACGCCAGGGCGGAAGCGAGCCACTTCAGTGGTGTCATGTCGCGGTTCCCCTCGTCATGGTGCCGACTCGTCGTCGTCGCGCTCCGCCTCGGCGGCCTTCAGCCGCTCCAGCTCGAGCGGATGCTCATCGAGCATCTCCCGTTCGGTCAGCGTCCCCTTCCAGAAGGCGAGGTTGATCGGGTACGTCTCGGGGTTGAAGATCACGAAATACATGTGCCACACGAGGATCGCCAGCGTGGCCAGCCAGGCCTCGTAGTAGTGCACGGTGCGCGCGACGTCCCAGCCGAGCTTGGTGAGCAGGCCAATGAACGTGTTGTCGAACCAGAGGATCACCCCGGTGCCGCCCATCAGGATGGTGCCCCAGACGAGCGCCCAGTACTCGCTCTTCTCGATGTAGCTGAAGCGCTCGAAGCGGGGGCGGACGGTGGACAGCCCCAGGTTGTACCGCATGACCGCAATGGCGTCGGGGATGTCGCGGCGCGCCGGCAGCAGGTCGCGCAGGAGCTGCTTGCCCCGCGGCACGAAGAACAGGTAGTACAGGTGGTAGAAGCTGGCGAGCACCATCACCACGGCGGCGATGCGATGCACGAGGCTCCGGATCGCAAACACCGACGGGCTGAGATGCTGCAGCGGCGCCACCCACCACGCTTCGGGGAACTTCAGCGCGAACCCGGTGATGACGAGCGTCACGAAGCTCACCACCAGCGTGGCGTGCTGCAGCCGCTCGCCCATCGACATGCGCACATACAGCGCATGCCCCACGTGCTCCTCCTCAATCAGCCCGCGGCGGATCATCAGGTGCCGCTTCGACTTCTTGATGAAGTCGAGGATGTTGTGCACGAGCATGCCGCCGATGACCACGATGATCATCAGGAGATAGGCGGTCGCCACCCAGTAGAGCAACGGCTCCTGCTGCTCGGTCAGGGAGATGTGCACCGACCCGATGGCGAACCGCTCGTTGGCCTTGGGATGGCACCGGCCGCACGTGATGATGAGGTTCGCCTTGTTGACGCTCGACGTCGGGTCGCTGGCCGGCTTGATGTCGTGGCCGCTGTGGCAACTGGCGCAGTTGGCGACCTCCACCGACCCGCCGCGGATCGCCAGTCCGTGATAGCTGTCGGTGAAGGTGCGAAACCGGTCGCTCTTGATCCCGTACTTGGCCGACAGCAGCACCGACGTGTGACAGGGCGAGCAGACCTGCGCCGAGACATTCTTGGCCGCCGTGCGGGACTTGGGATCGGACTTGGCGAGGATCGTGTGCTCGCCGTGGCACGTCGTGCAGACGGGCGAATCCGAGTTGCCCTTGAGCACGGCCGCACCGTGCACGCTCTGCGCGTACGTCTTGGCCACGTCGGCGTGACACTGCGCACACGTCGCCGGGATGTTGGCCCGGTTGACGAACGAGGTCGGCTCGGACCCCTTCTTCATGTCGTGGCTGCCGTGACAGCTCACGCAGTTGGCGGCCTTGGCCTCGCCCTTCAGCAGCGCCGCGCCGTGGACGCTCTGGTCGTAGGCGGCGATGAACCCCGCCGTCGGCGAAGTGCGCGCCCGCACATCCGGGTCGTCACGGTGACACGACAGGCAGAGCTGTTCCTGCGCCCGCTTGGCGGTGAGTGAATCGCGGGGGGTGACCACCAGGCTCACCGCGCCACGATGGCACGTCAGGCAGTTGGGTGCACCCTTGATCCCGGCCTGCAGCGCCTTGCCGTGCGCGGACGCCGGAAAGTGCTCCCCGGCCTTCTTGTGGCATGACCCGCAGGATTCGGTCAGGCGACCCGGCGAGAACTTCGCGCCCGCGCCCTTGGACGGTTCGACGTCGTGCGTCCCGTGGCAATCCTTGCACAGCGCACCGGGCGTTCCCCGGTTGCCGATCGACTTCGCGGCGCCCCGGTGAAACTGGTGCTTGAACACCGCGGCCGTGTGGCAGCGCTGGCAGGCCACCGGCTCGATCGTGGCCTTGTGCGGCAGATCGTCCGGGTTGAACCCCGTGTGACAAGCGACGCACGCCAGCTTGGCGTGCGTCGACTTGTTGAGCACCGATTCGTCGGCAAAGAGCGAGATCTGCTTCTTGCCGGCCCCTTCCTTTGTCAGCGTCGAGTCACTGTGACAGGCGAGGCAGTCCTCGCGCGTCTGTGCAAACGCCGCCGGTGCGCCCAGTTGAAAGAATCCCCCGAACAACAAGGCCAACACAAATGCGCGCTGTCTCATGATTCAGGCTCTTCTCTCAACTGGGGGGAATGACGTGCTACGCTGCGGGCTTCTTGTGCTGGATGCTGGCCCACTTCTCATCAAAGTTGAACGGCTTCGCCGTGGGACTCTTCTCGTTGTGGCAGTTCTTGCACATCGCCTCGACCGCCGCCTTGTCCGCGAACGCCGTCATGCCCTTGGCGACCGCGTCGGCCTTGACCTTCATCACGCCCATCGCCTTGTAGTCGGCGCCGGCCCCGTGGCACGACTCGCACTGCACGCCATCCTTCATCTCGGCTTTCGCGTCGCCCGAAATCGCATGACACGCAAGGCATTCCTTGGCTTCCGCCGCCGGCGTCGTGATGCCCTTCGACTTGGCAATCTCGTTGGCCTTCTCGGTGGTCAGCGTCGTGTACGCGCCGGCATGCTTCGACTTCTCCCAGATGCTCAACTGCAGTCCCTGCTTCTCCGACTTGTGGCACATCGCACAGCCCTTGACGCCCACATACGCATGCGCCTGCGCGCCGGCGATGCTCGCCGAAAACACCACCAGTGCAAGAACAGAAAGTGTGCGCTTCATGAACGGCTCTCCTTGTCGATCCTGAGTGAACGGCAACAGCTGAAATCGGTCTGGCGCCACGCGAAGCGGCACCGGTACATTAAATGTCGGTACCCGCCTGAGAGTATGAAAGTGCCAAAATGCGGCGTTTACGTAAAGGGAATATCCGACGTGCTCGTCAGGGAATTCCCAAGAGCATGAGCTGCCCGGCGGTGACTGGTGACGGGCGCGTGCGGCAGGCGATACTTCTGGCGAGACTCACGGGCCATTTCGCGACATTGACGGAGCACGGTGCCATGCGTTCAAAACTCCCCGCGTCCTTTGCCAATCCAATCACGCTCGGCGGCCTGGTCATCGCGGCGGTCAGCTTCATCGTCATCGTCTTTCTCGCGGTGCTCGAGTACTTCGCCGAGTCGCCCAATCCGTATATGGGCATCCTGGCGTTCGTCATCGTCCCGTCCGTGCTGCTCAGCGGCCTGGGCATCGCCGCGTTCGGCATCTGGCGGGAACACCGCCTGCAGCGCAGCGGCAAGCCGATCGACCGGCACCTGCCCATCATCGACCTCAACAACCCGCAGCACCGGGCCGCGCTGGCGGTGGTGTCGGTCGGCTCGCTCGCCCTGATCCTCTTCTCGAGCTTTGGAAGCTTCAAGGCCTACGAGCACATGGAGTCCGACAACTTCTGTGGGCAGAGTTGCCACACGGCGATGGAGCCGGAATACACGCTGTACGCCAACTCCCCCCATGCGAAGGTCGGCTGTGTGCAGTGTCATATCGGCTCGGGCGCCGGGTGGTTCGTGCGCTCCAAGCTCTCGGGAAGCTACCAGCTCTACGCCGTGCTCTTCGACAAGATCTCGCGCCCAATCAAGACGCCGATCACCAACCTCCGCCCGGCGCAGGAAACCTGCGAGCAGTGCCACTGGCCCAAGCAGTTCTACGGGGCCAAGCTGCGCACCGCCACGTACTTCACGTCTGGCGAAAAGAGCACCCGGTGGGAGCTGGACCTCCTGATGAAGATCGGCGGCGGCAACCTGCAGAACGGGCCCACCAACGGCATCCACTGGCACATGAACATCGGCAACAAGGTGACGTACGTCCCCACCGACGAGTCGCGCCAGACCATTCCGTGGGTGCGCAGTGAAAGCCCCGATGGCACCACGCTCACCTACCGCAGCACCGAGACGAAACTGAGTGCCGACGACTCGGCGAAGAATCCCGCCCGGCGCATGGACTGCATCGACTGTCACAACCGTCCGTCCCACATCTACACGCCGCCGGCGCGGGCGGTGAACCGGCTGATGGCCACCGGCGCCATTGATCCCTCGTTGCCGACGGCCAAGGACCTCGCCGTCTTCGTGCTCGAGACACCGTACTCCACCACCAAGATCGGCACCGACAGCATCAGGACCGCCATCGAGGAGTACTACGCCGCCAATTTTCCCGCCCTGTTCACGTCCAAGCGGGTAGCCATCGACCGCATGATCACGGAAGTGCAGGGGTTCTATGCCAAGAACTACTTCCCGCTCATGAAGGCGGACTGGAAGGCGTTCCCCAACAACATCGGGCACATGTACTTCCTCGGCTGCTTCCGCTGCCACGACGGCAAGCACGTCGCCGAAAACGGCAAGGTGCTGTCCAAGGACTGCAACGTCTGCCACGCCATCCTCGCGCAGCAGTTCGAGCGCGACACCGTGCGCATTGCACTGCAGGGCATCAAGTACCAGCATCCCGTGGATGTCGGCAACGAATGGGAGACGTCGAACTGCAGCGAGTGCCACAACCCGCCGGCGTCCAGGAAGCAGCGGGTGCTCGGGGATCATACATCGCGCTAGGCCAGGGATAGGAAGCTCTTCTCGCCACCGGCGCCGGGCGCGCCCGAGTTGAGATGACGGAAGATCACGCGCCACGGTCCGAGTCGGCGTTGACCGACACCCTGCACCTCCTCGAACGGCGCCTCGCCCGCGTCGAGGCGCATCTCGCGCTCGCGCCGCTCGAGCCGGTTGCCGCGCCGCAGCCCACGGGGATGGACGCCGGCGTCGAACCCGCCCCGCCCGGCACCGCGCCCGCCGAGGAAGATCTCGAGTTCGTGGTCGGCCAGAACTGGCTGGCCAGCGTCGGCGTGCTTGCCCTCACGTGCGGCGTCGGGTTTGCGCTGCTGCTCCCGCTTGCCGGGCTGCCGCCGTTTGCACCTTCCGCCGCCGGCTTCGTCGTCGCGGCGCTCCTGTGGCTCCTCGCGCACCGGTGGCGTTCGTCGTTTGAGTTGGTGGCCGGCTACTTCCGCGGCGCCGGCATGGGCTTGCTGTACTTCGCCACGCTGCGCCTCTTCTTCTTTGGCGCGACGCACGTGCTGGACATCAACTCCGCCACGGGGCCCGCACTGCTCGCCGGCGTCGTGCTCGTGAACCTCGTGGTGGCCCTGCGCCAGCACTCGGCCTGGCTGCTCGGACTCGCGCTCTGTACGGGACTCGTCACCGTCGTCGCCGTCGGCGCGCCGTACATCGTCTTCGTCGGCATTGCGCTGCTGTTCGCGCTCGCGGCGTACGCGGTGGTCAGGCACGACTGGCCGTGGCTCCTGTTGTTCGTGATTCCCGCCGGGTACCTCGCCCACCTGCTCTGGATGCTCAATCGCCCGTGGTCGGGTCGGTCGCTCGAGATTGTCGCCCAGCCAGCCGCCGGCGTGTGCGTCGTGCTGGTGTATGTGCTGATCGTCGCCCTGGGCTCGTTCCTGCGGCGCGACCGGGCCGAGGAGGATCCGCCGACGATCATTGCCGTGCTGCTGAACTGCGGCGCCGGGTACGGACTGTTCATCCTCGCCACGATGGGGGCGGCGCCCGCCGTGTTCGGCGTGGCGCACCTCGCGGCGTCCGCCGTCTTTCTCGGGTTGGCACTGGCATTCTGGCGACATGAAACAAGCCAGATCTCCACGTTTTTCTACGCGATGACGGGATACCTGGCGCTCAGTGTCGCCCTCGGCCGGCTGATTCCCGTCCCAAGCCTGTTCATCTGGCTTTCCGCACAGAGCCTGCTGGTGGTCGCCACCGCGCTCTGGTT